>JAUSKD010000045.1 GCA_030647195.1 Candidatus Peribacter sp.
ATGTAACGAAGGTAAGGAAGGTAAGGAAGGTAAGGAAGGAGGAGATGCTGATGCTGTGGGATGGACCGAGAAGGATGAGCCGAATTTCACGGGGAGTTTCTACTCGCGCAGCAAAGCCGTTTGTGAGCGTGCGATCCGCGAGTTTTCAGCTCCGAGTCCCGATGGGAAGGGGGGGATTCTGATTCTGCGCCTCCGCATGCCCTTTGACGGCTCTCCGCATCCGAAAAACCTCATCACGAAGCTTTCGAAATATGCACGCGTGAATGACGAGGAGAATTCCATCACCTGCCTCACGGATTTTCTCGATGCGACTGCAAAGCTCATCGAGCGGCGTTCCACCGGGATCTACAACATGGTGAACGAGGGAACGATCTCGCCCTTTCGCATCATGGAACTGTATCGGGAGGTCGTGGATCCCAGTCATTCCTTCGAACGCCTTCCTCTCCCTGCTCAGTCGCAGGTAACCAAAGTCGGGCGGAGCAACTGTATCCTCGCAACAGGGAAGCTGAAGGGGGAGGGGATCCAAATGCGGTCCATCGAAGAGGCGGTGAAAGCGTCACTCTTGGAATTCAAAATATCCTCTTCAACAAAGTAAAAAGTCGATTATCTGAGTACAATTTGTGTTCAGAAATAGACCGCTCTGGAAATTGCAGTGAATATCACTCTATACTTCTCTTCACTATGGAGGTTGAGCAGACGGACAAAGGCCAGATTTGTGTCTTTCCGGTGCGAGCCCAGAGGAGTCATGTTGATCTGGAGCGTGCTCTCGGTTCAATGGGAATTCGTGTGCATGTCTCTCCTCCGGATCGGGAGGGTCAGATGTGCGTACGCGCCGTTGTTGATCGGGCGAACCAGGACAATGCAGCGCAGATTCGCGCAATGCTTGAACAGGAGAAATGCGAGGTGATGGAACGCACATGATGATCTTTATGTGAATGACGAGAGACGACGCCTGTCTCTTTGAAAATTTGAGTTATTTGAAGAGAATAATTGACTTATATCGTAAATATGACAAAATTTGATGTGTGTCTATACCAATGTAAAAGGGATATTTCCTCCCTCTTAACGTCGTCTTAATCTCTTACTCTTAGTCTCTTTTCTTCTTTCCCCGGTATCCGACAATCATGACTGAGCAGCAGAACGCTGGCCCCGACCAAAACATGGACGTACTTGGGAATGTCCTGCTTCTGCTCCATGATCTGGATCGGAACGCCCGCCTGACTGCCGATTCGTCCTATCAGGAACGAAGAATCGAGGCACTTCTGCGGCAACTTCCGGATGAAATGCGCAGAGTGCTTACTCTGCATTTGCGCGTCACGAATCGTCGTCTCGGGCGCAGGTACCCTGAAGCCGAATTTGGGGAAAAGGCTCCGCGAATCTATACGGCAATTCGGCGAAAAAAGATCAGGAATATCCACGCAGAGAATCTCTATGATTCCATTCTCTCGACGCCCGAGTATCCCATTCATTCGAAGGCCTACGGCATTTCGCTCCTCAACAGGCATCTGGCGACGATGGCGATCGACAGGTCGCCCGGCTCGATGCTCGAGACCTATGGCTGGATGTCGCTCGATATGAATGGAGTCAAGGGGATGGTCGACTGCACGACCTATCAGAATGTGACGCACTACCTGCAGGCGGTCGCCCAGTTTCTGCTCGATAAGGAGGGAAAGACGCGCAAGTGGCTGGAGCGAAGGAAGGTCAAAGTGATCCCGCTCGCCGCGGGCGGGGATGAATATGCACTCTTCCTCGACGGCGAGGGGCCGATGAGCAGTGATTTTTTTCAGGAGACTTCCGGCCGTTATCAGGAGGAACTGGCCGGGCGGGAGGAACTCGCGCGCTTCCTCGATTTCAGCGACAGAGGGGTTCGGTTGGAGTACGGCCTGCCGACCGAGGCGGAGCGCGCAGCGTTTTTTCAGATGGCTCCTCCGGAGCAGGAAAAATACCTCGCTGGTGTCGGAGATCTGTTGCTGCCGGACGCATTCATTCCCACCGGCGGGATGGGTGGTGCGAATGTGGCAGACGGTGTTCGCAGAGCCGTGGAACGTGGTTCCCTGCTGCTGGATGTGAACGGAGAGACGCTCGACTCGGCACGGCTCAAGATCATCCAGCATACGATGGAGCTGGCGGAGGCCCTGCAGGCCGAAAACAAGACGGCCTTTAAGACGCAGTTGAAAACATCCAATCCGAAATTCTTTCAATTTCTGCTCCGCAACGTCGAGAATCGACGGCTGGATGAGAGACTTCGCGATACGCAAGAGCAGCTTGCCCATGAAAAGGCCAGGCGGGCGGATATGGAGCGGGACATGGATGCACTGCGTGCCCTGTGTCACAGAAAGGATGCCCGCATTGAGGATCTGCTCAGAAAATGTGCCTGATAAACGTAAACTCTGCGGCTTGCCATGAGGAGCAGCAGCGACGAATGGTGGGCCGGGAGGGTTCTTAAACTGATTCGACAAAGACGGTGACTTAACTCTTTTTTTTAGCGTTGCGAACCCCATCCGTCATTAACAGGAATAACCCTGTGGGCTTAAAAATCACCTTTTTAATCGGTGTGTCTTCGTCACCCTTACCAACATGAATCTCCTGAAAAAGCATGGGGGTGAATTGCCGTAATAGGACTTTTAGCTTCGTCGCATCTCTGTGTTCCTCATACTCGGCTACCGCGCCTTTCATCCAGTGGATTGCTTTCGTATGTTCATGTGGCTGCTTCGGCAACGGCTTCCCAATCAAGATTTTCTGAAACAAGATACTTATCAACTCCTGACGGGCGGCAAGATTCTGAAGCTCAGTAAATGATTGTGACAGGTCAGCAAACATTCTTCTCAACTCTTGGAAGTCGTAGTACCTAAGCATTTCTACACTTTTGCCTTTCGCTTTGTGTTCAAGTTTCTGAACTCTTTCCTCCATGATGGCCTTTTGTTCGGCAAGCAGCCAATCGTAGGAGTTTCCCAAAGCTTCTTTTATTGATTTTAATTCATCTCGGTCCGCGAGAGTAAGATTTTCAAATGCTTGCGGTTTGCTTAATTCGGCTGCGGTTATTTTAATAATTTGCCGCAATTCTGATTCGATTCTTTCCATACTCTTTATTTTAATTTCCTTTAGCAATTCGATAATTTGTGACTCAACTTCGTCAGCGCGCAAAGACTTCAATCTGGCGTTGCATGTCCCTTGCTTACTCGCCGAGCATTGATAACGCCTTGTGATTTCACCATTGCGTAGTCTCTCTGGAACGCCATGCATTGGGCAGCCACACTCGGCGTGTCTCACGATACCTTGGAAGAGATAAACGCGGTCAGTCTGCCTGCTATTTCGAACGTTTTTGCCGCGTCGATTTATTTTCAATTGTTCTGCGACCTTGCTGAAAGTGTCGTCATCAATCAACGGCTGAATACAAACTTCTTCATCGTTTTTATCGAGAGTGAACAGTCGTAGCGAATTGCCGGTGTTCTGGCGACCAGTATAAGTTTTGTTGCCAAGAATGCTGCGGATGCGGTCAAACGTGAATGGCACGTTACTAGTTATGCGCTTGAAATATGGGGCACCACTCTTGCGCTGTAGCTCAATTCTCTTCCCCTCTTCGATGAAATAGCCTTTCTCGTTTAAGTGTTTAGCAATCGCGGTGCAACCAATTCCGGTCAGGTACAAGTTGAATATCTCCTGCACCACCTTGCCTTCTTGCTTCAAATATCTGATGTATTTCGGGAAGTCGGGGTCAATCCACTCCACGGCGTAAGGTAACGGTCCGACGTACATCTGGCCTTCTTTTTTCTTTTGATACCCTTGGGTTACTCTTTGGATGATGTCTCTTCGTTCTCCCTCGGCGTCCACGCGACGATGGGCGCGTTGTCGCCATGCTTGGGGGCTGATTCCTGACTCCCTTAACTCACGTGGGTTATAATCCTCCGGGTCTATCACAATGATTCCGCTTTCATTGAAGAGCTTGTCTTCCATGTTCATGCCATCCTTGAACTCTCGGTAAAATCTTGTGATGTCTTCCACGACAATAAACTGAGAACTATTTGCTTTCGCAAAGTCCACCATGCGCTGAAAATTCGGCCTATTCCTGAGGTCTTTCCCACTTCCAGAATCTTCAAATATTTTGACCAGCTTTATTCCGTTCTTCCGGCAATAACTTTCTATCCTGTCTTTTTGATAGTCGGCACGGTAGCCCTGAACTGTTTGCGACCTCGTGGATTCCCTGACATACCCTACTGCGCGATGTTCAATTCTAGTGTCTTTCATTTGGGCATACGAGAAAGGACATAGATTCTGTCGCCGTCTTCGTGATAACCATTCGGGCGGGTCTTCAAGAGCATCATGTTTTCAACCTCTGGGTCTTCTTCCGTGTGAGAACAATGACGATGGAACCAGCTTGCGATTTGAAAAGCCTTTTCGTGTGTTTCAAGCATTTCATATTGAACAGCACCGATAACACAGAATGGAGTTGTCTGTGGTGGTGAAGTTTTGGGCATTTGCACTGTTATTTTAATAGCCTTGACGATTATTCCAAAGACGGAATTTTGCCATAAATATTTAAATAGATTGAACGCATGCAAAAAAGTCTCTGAGTATGGACTGCTGGTCGCCATCAGATTTAACCTGATTATTGTCATGTAGTTCAATATTCAAATCATCACATAGTCGAATAAAACACTTGGCTTTTTCATTAGCAGGCACAAATTCTGCTCGGTTACCTGTACCCTCGAATCCGCCAATTTTTTCATTCGCCAATACTTCGACGAATGTTCTTGGACCTTGCTTTTTACTTGAAGCTTCAGAAAGTTGGAAACAATATTTTCTCTTAAATAGATGTTCTAGAACTTTCCTGCATTTCTGACAAAAATCACCAAAACTTGCAATGGGCGCGTTCTCGTCAAGAACCTTTTTCAGTTCCATTTGGATAGCAATGCATTCATCCTGCAAGAATTCTTCTTCAATATTACAACGCTCAATAGTGCTTTTTTTGTGGCCGTTTGTTACTCCATCGGGGATTATTTTGAGTGTCACCGCAGAGAGAAATGACTTGTCGCTGCACAGGCGTCCACAAAAATCCTTGTCGTGGGTCAAAATAATCTTCTGTAATGGTTCAAGTTTTGTAACCTGCCCCTGTACCTCTTCTTCGTAGCAAATATCCGCAAGAAGGTAAATTGTCTTTCTTTTTCGCTCATCATCAAAACTGGAGATGGGGTCGTCGAAGACCAGAATTTTATTGTTCAATTTGTTGTCGGTTGCAGCTAGAGACAAGAAGAAAGCAAATGCGAGACAGCGTTTGTCACTCTCGCTCAGTGTATTCTTAAAATTTGGCTTGGAATCAAATATTTCATCTATGTTGACGGGGTGACTCCCGAAGAATTTCAGTGCAAAAATCCTTTCACTTTGCCCTGTCATTTTCTTCAATGGCTTCAACTCACTTACTTCGAAATCCGCTCCCATTTCCTTTAAAAATTTGTTGATGCAGGCTTTATGTTTCTCGAATATTTTTTGAGAGTATTCATCCAATGACTTGCGTAGCTTATCGCGTTCAGTTCTAATTTCCTCTGCATCTTTTTCAATCTTTTCATAATCAATAAAAAATGATGCCCATGCTGGCTCAAAACGCTTTTGGATTTCTTCAAGCTGCGCCAACTCTCGTTTTAGTTGCTGAATATCTACCGTTGCGGTGGCCTCTATCTTTTCCGTTTTTAAGGATAGCAACTCCTCTTTTACCTTCTCCAATTCAGTCACAATCAATTTGGCATCCTCATCAGCAGCAAGATTTAGAGAATAATTTAAATCTGCCTGTTTTGCCTGAACCTTCACATCTACATTGGCCTTAGCTGTGGCGAGGGCAGTAATTGTCGCATCAGATAATTGGAGTTCAACACCTAACGCTTTAAAGTCCGCCTTTAGCCTGAGCAGAACGCTTTCGATATTCCATGCTCTGAACTTTGTACCCCTTTCATTTACATCTTTCTGCAATGCTTGGTAATCACCACGAAAGAACTCTCCGTACGCTTTAATAAGACTCAGCGCATCAGTACCCAGTATCTGACCACAAAATACACAGTTCCCCCCTTCATCTTTAAGAAGGCTATGCCCCTCTCGCAAGAAATCCATTGAGTGATTTGGGTCGTTCCAATGCGCCTGCATATGCCTCTCAATTTCATCCTGTTTCGTTTGCAATGTCCTATTTAGGGCTAGAGCAAATTCACTAAAATTCATCTTTTGAAAATATAAGATGGATTCATCTAACTTGACCTTTAGTTTGTCTCGAACCACCTGAAAGGCAATCTTGTCCTTCTGTTCTTGGATACGTTTATCTACATCGGTAATATTGACCGCTCTCCTTGTCTCTTCAAAATCAGCCCCCTCGATGAAGTGCTTTGTAAAATGAGTTGTCTTTTCTCGCTTCGCAATTGCCATATCGTCAGACTTTTTCTGCAAACCATCAATTTGGTCCTTCAGTATTCTCCCCTCCTCGCCAATAATTATTTGGTTCAGGCTCTTTTGTTGGCCATAAGAAATAGTCTCTCCGTCGAATATATTTTCAGAAATAAATTTCGAATCAAAAATTAAGATGCCTGGAAATGACTCATTCCATTTTTTGTTTTGAAACGAGTATTTCTTAACGTGAGAGTTAATTTCAAAATCAATTTCTATCTTCTTTGCTGTAGTGCTGCCAAAACTTTTCCGACCAATGACTAAATCATTGTTGCCTGTTTGTAATGAACGCAGTATGCACGTCAGAGTGCTTTTCCCCTCTGTATTTTTACCGTAGATGATTGTTTTATTACTAAATTCAAGCCCTGGCACATGGCAATCTGTGAATCTGCCAACATTTTGAATAGTTTGAATTCGCTTTAGCATATTAACAATACTGGCCAGTAAGTAAGCGACCAAAGTATAGAACTATTTACTTCTTAGCCCAACGGAATAACAGCAACGATGAGAAGTCTTGCCTTTGCGGCATACTCGTAACGCTGAAATAATGCCCCTTGCTTCTATTTTCGGCATTTTTGCGTCCCAATGTAGTCGAAACGGGGCAGCGTTAGTGTCGGGGCTTCTAACAAGCTTGAAACGCCATTAGCTATACCCTGTACGCCCCTACGTTTCCCTACAACGCCCCTGAAGGGACGTGCCAAGTAAAATATAAGTTCTGGAAGCCGACTACCCTTGTGGGGCTTCTTAGGGATTCATCGCACTAACTTCTGAAAACGTCTATTGCGGAAAGTTTGATAGTTTCCCACAGCGGGTGCGGGTCTCTAGCCAGACCTTCAAGTTTTCGGATGACCTGTGCAATCTGTAACTCATTTTTGAGTTTTCTCTCGGCCAGAATCGGATACTTCGATTGTGCTTCTGCAAATTGCATGAGTTTTTTAAGAAAACCAAGTATCGAAATACCAGCACTATCCAGTGCCTTCGGGAAAATCTCAAAATTCTTGGAGTACTTCATGGCCAAATGCACGCCAACATCATCACGAAATTTCATCGAATCTAGCAACTCCGCACTCTGTTCATTTTTAAAAAACAACGCAAGGAAGGGAAATTCAAACATTTGATGGCTTGGGATATTTTTTGGTCCTACCTGAACATATTCCCCATTGTTTATTATCGAAATGTTCTGAATACCCATTTTTCTAATCTCCCCTGAGGCATAGCCCCACATGCTGTCGCCCAGTCTGTGCATTTCACCCCCTAAGTCCAAGGCTTCTTTCTCAATAGCTTCTAACTCATCCAGTAAGGATTCCTGAAGAATCAATAGTTTTCCTTCCTCTCTCCCCCCGAACACAGAAGGCGAAGGTTTGGGGTCAAGTTTTCCCCATTTCTTAAAATCAGACCAAACAGATGGGAATCCTTCTTCCAGATTAGTGAGCATTTTCTGAAAATGTTGACGCAGAGAAATATACGTCTTCTGCAACTCTGGGCGGTCTACCTGATTCTTTCCCACACGAATACCAACAATTAGCGTGAGGATGCTGCCCAGTATGCCGGAAGCCAGACCGATAATTGCACTATCAAACTGCATGGTGTCATTCTACATTAGGATATTTGATGTGTTTCAGTTCAATTCATCTAGTCAGATTTAGGTTTTCTTCTTTGAATTGAGACAATTTTGTCATAATTTGTCATAGTTCATGCTTCAAAAATATTTAACCCTTGGCGAAGTAATTGCCAAACTGAAAATTACACGGCGAACCGCCTATAGATGGATTGGGGCAGGGCAGCTAATGGGAATGAAAGTTGGAGGCCAGTGGCGATTTTCACCTGACTCATTTGAAAACATGCTGAATAGAGGTAATTACGACCAAGAACCACGGAAGAAATTGATAATGGGAGATTTCTTTTCGGGTGCTGGAGGCCTTTCGGAAGGCTTTCATCAGGCCGGCTTTACTTCATTGTTTGGAAATGATTTTGATAAGGACTCCGGAGCAACCTATTCGGCGAACAATCCTGAAGCAATTTTTTATCATAAACCGATTCAAGAACTCACAGCGCAAGAAATTCTAAAAGATGTGGGTCTGCATCCCGGAGAGCTAGATGTGCTTGTGGGAGGCCCTCCATGCCAAGGTTTTAGCATCAATGCACCCGTAAGAAGTGAGAGCGACCCAAGAAACCATTTATTCAAACACTACGTTAGAATCGTTCTAGAAGGCTTGCAGCCAAAAGTTGTACTGTTTGAAAACGTGCCTGGGCTTCTAAGCATGGGCAATACGCTTCACGATGTTTGCGAAGCCTTTAGTCGAGCAGGCTACAGGGTAAAATATAAGTTGCTGAACGCAGCACATTACGGAGTGCCACAGGAACGTTGGCGTTTACTCATTATCGGAACAAGGCTGGAAGATATTGCGATTTCGTTCCCTGAGCCCATCTATTACTCGCGCAGTCGACCTAATTTCAAGGGAGTTAATGAAATGGGTTTTAGTTATGCAGTAAAAGGCAAACATTCAAACCCTGAACTTTTTTCATGGCTTAAAGACCCTGTAAATATTTCGCAAGCAATTGATGACCTTCCTAAAATCGTAAACGGCAAAGGTTCCCAGTTTATGATTTATTCAGGTGTACCTACTTCTCATTTTCAACAGTATGCAAGGGAAGGTGCCGGAGATACGTTGTGGAATCACGAGACTGCCGGGCTAACCGAAGTAAATTTGGAACGCTTTGCCTATGTAAAACCCGGAGGAAGTTGGAGAGATATTCCTCACGAACTTCTTCCGGCAGGTCTGAAAAGGGCTAGACGTTCAGACCATACGCGAAGATATGGAAGACTAGACCCGAATGGCCTGTCTGGCACTGTACTTACGAAATGCGACCCGCATTGGGGAACCTTCGTGCATTATAACCAAGACCGCATTATCAGCATAAGAGAGGCAGCACGCATACAGTCTTTCCCTGATAGGTTTAAATTTTTGGGAAATTTAACAAGCCAGTACAAACAAGTGGGAAATGCGGTGCCGCCATTGCTTGCCAAGGCAATCGCCATCGAAGTGTATGCTGCAATCGGTTTTGCCCCTAAAATGCAGGCCAAAAAGCGCGAACTCGTGATGTCAGTTGCCTAGTGCAAATTTCTCGTTTAGCCACGGCTTTATGGGTTCAATCTTGCTCCCTAAGTCTGTGAATTTTTTCACAAGCTGGTCAATGGATGCTCGCAATTTGGTGCCACATTTCAGTGATTTCATACCCTTCTCATTTTTTTCTGAATCCAAATAGTAGGCGTGTATGAAGAAATCGCCATCTGTTTCCTCTACCAAGGGCGACGAAAGTCGCGCCTGAATTTTTTGCAGGACGTTCCAATCTACTAGAAATCCGATGCTTACCGAACCTTCGTCGCGCAAACGCTGAAGATACAAGCCCTTACGCATAAGCTGGGGCACAATACGCTTGTTCACGTTCTCCCAGTTCAAACCATGACCGCTTGGAGGTGGATTGTTATGCCCCTTCAGATAAGCCGCCCTTGCTGCCCGGTAATTGCCCGTAATATCTATGGCTTGCACTTCGATACCCGCATAATGCTGCACTTGCCGCCCTGCAATCCTGACAGCCAGCCAATCAAAGCTGCCAACGATGCGCGTATTCAATTCACCGCCTTGATACTTACCGATAAGAACGACTGCATTATCTGCTTTACCCCCCCGCTGCCACTCATTAAACAAAAGTACTTCGTCGCTGCTGACACCTAGCATTTCTCCGGCTAGGGTGCGAAGCGCATTATAGTTATTGCCGTACAGCCTGACGGGACAGACGACAGTTGTTTCCCTTAGTCCGTTTTTAGGATTCGGATTTTGAACGGAACAGACACCTAACCCGCCTCTAAGTCGCGGGTCATTGCGCTCTGAATCTGCATCGTTGTTCTTCACGCAGGCTCCTTCAAGAATTGGGCATAAAAAATTGATACGCGTCTTCGTCGCTGCAACCGACTTGTCGTCAGGCGGAAATGTAAATAACTCGTAGATGTCCTTTTTGCGAATAACCAAAGAAATAATGGTAACGCTGAAATCTTACCGGAACCATCATCGAAAGAATAGAACACTCCTTCCTTCACTGCCCTGAAAACGTGCAGGTAGCTACGCAGTCATTTAGTGCATTTGCGCCCTGACCAAGGATAACACGGCATTGCCAATTCTGGCGTAAGGTCGCACCGAAGGCGTTTTGGGCGTCTACGTAACTGAATACTGCATAATTATTTCCATACTTGGAGATGTCGGGGGTCCAGGAGAATTTTGCAGTACTCGGAGACCTTAACATTTCTCTAATTTGATTCTCCGCACAAATCTGGACGAAAGGGCGAGCTGCTTCTTCATTGGCCTCTGCTTCTTTTTCATTCGCTGCGCGTGTTGCATCAATTTCTTCCTGCCATTCCTCTAATCCGGCTTGTATTGATGCAGCTTGTTCTGTGTCTTTTTTTATCTGATTCGCTTCTTCTGCGGCCTGTTCTTCGTCTCCGTTTTCGCCACTAATTGTGGGAATCGGCATTTCTTTCGTGCATTGAATTGTATGCCATGTTTGACCGTACTTCTGCCCTGTCAGCAGCTTACAATTCTCAGGCAATTGAATTGTGCCTATATCTATTCCGGCGAAATTGTCTTCCTGCTTCTCCCCATTTGAACGCCACTTATTGATTTCATATTTCAGAATGACTTTCTGGTCATGCTCAAAAGCCTGTCTATTTTTCAACTGGTTCACGAGGTTTCCCGCGTTAAGCGTTCCCTCATTAACTTGGTCATTCAGGTTGCTAATATCTTCCAAAGAATGTTGTAGGGCTTCAGATTGGAACAGGAGAAAATAATCCCGCGCTTCCCCATTGTTCTGAATAATCAATGAACGAGAAAAGTTTCCAAGCACCAAACCATTTCCACCCGGCACATATTCTGCAATCGGCTGATTTTTCATTGCTATCGAGTAGAGGCTATACGAGCGACTGTAATCAGTTCCATCATCCTCTGGAGGTTCGGTGTCATCTGGGTTAATTTTTGAGACAGAATATACAGACAAATCTACTTCTGTTCCCGGCCAGAGATTGGTTTGCACAGAAGTTTTAATCTCGCCCTGGCCGAGGTATTCTCCGTCGATGTTGAACTGAAGCTCCTTAATGGAAGAATTTTTTGCCGGAACTTCGGTGGGGATAGGAGTGGACTGCCGTGGCCATAGAGCATAGGTGCCCATGCCTAACAGAAGCACGACTGAGAGAACAGCAAATGGATTCATTTTGTCTACGAACTTATTACCAGTTTCCATAAACAAATGGGGAGGAGGCAAAACCACCTTCATGCCAAAAGGGACAACCCAGGAGGCGGGCAACCCGTACTCGATGCCTGTCGGCATGTCCTACGGCCGCGCAGGGTTGCCCCTTACGACGTAGGAATGCCATTAATGACAGGACAGAATTTATGCGAGTACCGGGTTGCACTTCCATTATATACGTTTCCTGTGCAATCCAAGTTAAAATTTCACAGCCTCCACCCTATCCTGTAAATCCTGTAAGCGATTTTGGGTATACCGTTGGGTTGTTGTCACGGAATTGTGACCGAGCAACTGTGCCAAGCCAACGATGTCTCCAGCGTTAATTGCCAAATAATTCCAAGCAAATGTGTGTCTGCAAATATGCGGGGTTACTTTGATTCCCGCTTTTTTGGAATACTTCGAGAGCATTTGATTGAGGGCTAGCTGCACAATTGCCCCACGTTGCCCGACGATTAACTGTCCCTGTGGCTTATAGTGTTCGATGTACTTTGTGAGGCAATCGCGTAATTGAGCGTTGGCGGGAACCTCGCGGCTCTTGTTCCCCTTGGCATTGCGAATGTGGAGCGTGCCTTTACGTTCTGAAATATCCACGTCTGTTATGGTCAGCCCTATGACTTCCGAAGCCCTCAGCCCCGCTAAGAGCATAAGATTTACGGCAAGTAAATCCCGCGTATTGCCCCCGATTTCGATTTCCCTCAGAAGCCGTCTTGTTTCGATGAGCGTAAGGCTCTTAGGAGCTAGTGGCTGCATCGCCAGTTGTCTCACCCCTTCGGCGGGGTTCTGCTGGATGATTCCCATGCGCTGAGCCTCCCTGAAGAACAAGCGAACGTTCACAAGCCTTCTGTTTATACTCCCCGGCTTTAGCCCTACCGCCTTCATACTGTCCCTAAAACTAATAACGTCCCTCGCTACAGCCCGCTTGAAGCTGAAAACCTCGTTGTTCTGCTTGGAATAGAACTCCAAGAAGTGCCGCATATCGGATGCCAGTGCAATGAGGGTATGTTTACTACAGTCCCGTTCCAGTAGCGCACTGGCTACCCGTTGGAAGTCGTAGGGTAGGGACGAAACATTATTTAATGAGTTTTTTAACGGATAACTGACCGTCGTGAGCTTGTTCGTCATATATATGAAGGAGGAAAGGAGTAAAAGTTATTAAATTATGTAAATAATTTTGTATCCGTTGTTTCAAAAGAACGACGACCTAAAACGCAATTTAGGTCAGGGCGATTTCCGTCCGTAGCGTCTTTTGTGTTGCGCACAGAGGCCGTTTATGTATTTTTTCGCAAACTCTATGGCCATGCGTTTCCTCACGCACTCATCGAGCCTTCCTGTCCTGAAGAGGGCAAGGTACTCGGCATCCAATCGTTTAATGGCATTATTGGAATCTCTAATCTGCTGAAGCAGAGTAATTTCCTGTGGCGTCCTCAGCGTGGTAACTATTTTATTCCAATCTCTCGGCCACCCTGTTTGGCCTGAAGGCGTTTCCATTACTCCTTATAATTATGTCTTTCTGAAGCCAATTCAAGCATTTTCCCTTCGTGGGGGCATGGCAGCCATTCCAGCCATTTTATATATTTTATGCAATGTTCCACTTTTTGTGTCTAGTTCGCGGGGGGAGTATGCAACATCAGCAACTTCCAAAGGTTTTTACGTCTATTACAAATTCTGTAAACCTCGGAAGCGGACTAAAACGAAATTTTAGGTCTAAGAAACCTTCTATTTTGGATAATTAATTTTTTGTCCACATCACCCTTCACATTCATTTCTTCCACAGCACTTTCTAGATGGCCGCCACTGCGTTGGAATCATTCCGGGCTATGTTGGGGCTTGGCCGAATTTTAGAGGCCTTAGAAGTCGTCTGAAGGGCTTCGTACTGCAATTCTTTGCACTTTTGAAGTTTTGATAATAATTCCGAAATTGTGCAAAAATGACATCTACAATTACTGTAGAAGTACAGAGCTATGTATATCTATTTCCCTTCTCTTCTTCTCTAATCCTGAAGGATATTTTGTAATGCCATGAGGGAACTAACACTATCCATTGCGTAATCGAAAAACAGCAAGCAGATAAGCATTCCGAAGGGGCTGCCCACTAGAAATTATGCTGCATTATCCCCGTATCTTTTATTAGTGCATCCAATCCATTGATTCATCAGAGAGCATCTTCTTCACATAGCGTTTCATTTTTAACTCTTGCTTCTCCTTTGCAGTGAGGAATTTTTCGCTGCGCCTTATGAGTGTGCGGATGTGAACCCTCCCCGGATACGTCGTATGGTCAGTGGTTTCATACAACGAAAATTGCCTATCAATTTTGTGTGTCATTTCCATAATAGATTTAACTTTCTCAATATTCTTCCTGTGATTCTCTTTCGGGCCGAGATTATCGAGTGTGTCTGCCAAAAATAAGATTTCGATTTTAACGTCAGTTTTAGGAACATTGGCTACTTCATAGACGTGAATAAGAAAATAACCCGTGCGCTTCTTCACAATTCCAACGTAAGAGTGATAGTAAAGATGCTGATTCGCAAACATCAAAGCCTGTCCCACCTCGGTTGCCGGAATGAATTTCACCCTGCTATTTCGGTCTGTTCTGTCGAAATAGGTTGTCCGTCCTCGCATGGCAAGGAAAAGCTGTGCAGTCTTCACGGGAATCTTTTTCCTGATTTTAAAAACTTTCTTCATAAATTTGATGCACATTTTCTTGTCTACCCTTTTTATGTAACGATAGATTTCAATTTTCTTGTAGCGGTTGTATTCCAGCTTCCTTTTTTTGGAATCCTTCTTTTTTTCTTCACAACAAAACTCGCAACGGTCAGCCCGCCATTCCTGAATAGGCCAGCCTGGCCATTGGGGCACGATGCCATCGCCATCAATTATTCTACCCATATTATCTTCTAAAATGAGTGCTTAGATGACATATCAAAATCCCAAATTATTGCTGGTGGGCCGGGAGGGATTCGAACCCCCGAAGCCATGAGGCACCAGATTTACAGTCTGGCCCGTTTGACCACTTCGGTACCGACCCACGCAAGAAACATGTTACTGTAAAGGAGCTAATAAAAGAACACTTTTGCACTTTTCGACTTTTGGAGTTTAGAGAGTATATTTGAATAATTCAATAAATAACCCACTATGCCTAATCATAAAAAATGTCGAGTCTGCAAACCAAAGAAAGATGCGAATCAGGTTATGGCTGATGATTTTAAAAAACACAGCCTCTTATATGAAATACTGATGGGCATTGAGTTGGTTCTTTACGCAGGGATAGTAGCTTTTGTTTTAATCAAGATTGTTCCATCGGATATTGCGACATTTATTGGCATCATCTTTGCGGGAATGACTGGGATGGCCATTTGGTTAGTTAATAAAGAAATTTGTGACTATCTTGTTGGAGTGCCGATTTGGATTCACATGACTATTATTTGCCTTCTAACTGGCATTTTTATCTTAGGAAGAATATTTTTAACTTCAATCACCTCAGTAGTTAACACTCTTATGCACCCATTCTCTACAAGCCCGGCAAATGGAACCAACTACTAAGACACGTGTAGCGGCATTTTTTGGCAGTGCATCTGTAACAGTTATTTGTCTTGCGGCTTTTATATTATGGCAACAACACTTCGGCCAAAGTAATAACGACCAAAAATTTGTAGATATCCAACAGCAGCTTGATAGCCTCGAAAAGGTTTCGTATCCAGATTTCTATAAAGCAACAAAGGAATTCAAGCAATTTACCGTTACAAATAATTTAAGCAGTTATGTGGACACCAAGGGGATACCGCAGGGTACTGTGGATAAAAATATTCAACTCAATGGGAAGATTGGAAGTGGCTATTTACTTGCTGAGGCGTACGTTGATGGAAAAAAGCCGCTTACTAACTTCGACAGCATATATGTTAATCTTTTTGATAACGGAGGACATTTATTTAGGCCGAATTCATTGTTAACTCCAACTACTTCGTCTGGAGATACGCTGGTGCTTTTTAGTTTGAATAATATTCCATACTTAAAAAATATCCCTTATAACCCCGCCAGAACTCCATCTACTTCAAATTGGTTAGATATTCTCAATGATGGAGAAATTCATAATATTACAGCCTTTCTTTCATCGCGCGTTGGCGGAAGGCTAGTGAATATTGTTATTGCTTATTCATGTAATAGAGATACCCCCAACTGTGAGCTATCTCAGAAATGAATGAGAGAGTACTTCAACTCATACACCTCCCTCCGTATATCCTCCCGCCGAGCGTCTTTGTCAAACCAGTTTGGGAAGGATTCGAACCCCCGAAGCCATGAGGCACCAGATTTACAGTCTGGCCCGTTTGACCACTTCGGTACCGACCCACTGAGGTCAGTGTAGCAAAGCTTTGCTTCTCTGCACGTCCATTCTGCGAGGAATTCCGTCATTCATCCCTTCGTCACTATTTCACTTTCCGGAGCGTGATCTTCCCTTCTAGGAATCGTCGGCCCTCAAGCAGGACCCTCACCCTTGCGGCATAGGAGTAGGACAGGTGCCTGATGTGTACTTCGCCGAGCAGGCATTTCAGTGAACAACGACCGAGATCCACGACGGCTTCGAGCTCTTGGCGCAGTTGTTCACTACGCTTATGTTGGAGTGGATACACGTTCGTGCGGAACGTGAGATCAGTTTCGGGTTCGCCGGTTCTGAGGCCGCGGTGTTTCGCCATGGAGGCACATAGTAGCGGAAGCAGGCCTTCGCCGCTGAACAACAGTGATTTTCTGATGTTCGCCGATCTTCAATGTTTCCTTTTGTAGAAACGTAATTCTCTTCATTCACGCCCGAAACTTCCTCCCCTCGTAGCGAACCAGCGTAAGCAGGCTCTGCTGGCCGAGGATCTCTTTGCTCAGAGGATCGTCGTAATCCGAGTCGTACACAACGGTCGTGATGCCCGCATTCAGGATCATCTTGGCGCAGATGACGCAGGGGAACGTGTTGCAGTAGAGCGTGCCTCCTTCAATGCAGATGCCGAACTTGGCGGCCTGCGTGATGGCGTTCTGCTCGGCGTGCGTGCCGCGGCAGATCTCGGCCCGCTGACCCGAGGGGATGCCCAGTTTCGCCCGTAGGCAGCCGCCCATCTCGGCGCAGTGGGGCACGCCCCGCGGGGCGCCGTTGTACCCCGCGGTGAGCTGCTGCTTGTCCTTGGCGATCACGGCGCCCACCCTGCGGCGCAGGCACGTGGCGCGCTTGGCCCACGTGTAGGCGATCTCCATGAAGACTTCGTGGAAGGTGGGGCGGTCCTCTCCGCTCTCGAGCCGTTCGAAGTGCGTGAGCTTTGCGTCGAGATCCTGAAGCGTCCCTTCATTCACAATGAGGAAGTCAGCCTGATCCAGGCAGCGCTGCACCTGCTGGCCTTCGGGCGGTTCGCCGATACCACGCTCCTTATTGAGCTTCGCCAGCACTTCCTCGCGCGAGAGGGGAGCGCCTTCGCGGTTGCGCCGGGTGATGCGTTCCACGATCATGTCGGGCGAGGCGGTGACCCCGATCATCTCGAAATCCGGCAGGTGCTTCAGTTCCTCCCACTCGCCGGGATTGCGGATTCCGTCGATGACCCAACGTCGTTCACCTTCCTGCTCAACCGTCTCGCGGATTTTCTTTCCCAATACGCCTGCGCCGTGCTCCTCGCGGAGTTGATTCCCAACCTGCTGAAGGTGTTCGCGTGAGTGTTCCAGTCCCCGCTTGGTCGCCTCCGCGCGCACGGCATCCGAGAGGGAAATGTAGGTGAAGCCCCGCTTCTGTAAGAGCTTCACGAGTTCGCCCTTGCCGCTGCCCATGTAGCCGGTGAGACCGATGACCTGTGGCACGCAGTCATTATTGCGAAGAGCCCCGCATTTACAAGGGCGGATGGACGATTGTTCCTTCGGTCATTTCTGCAGCACCCCCCGAAACATCATCTTGAATCCGTAAAGCATGACCCCGATGGTTGCGGCGGGAACGAGGGCCATGCTGAGCGCCTCCAGCGCGCTGTGCGTTCCGGCGATCACGACATTGCGCGCCGGTGAAAGGTGCGCGATTTCGTGCGGAGGCGGCATGGGTGTGGGTGTTTCCAAGACGAAGATATTATACAATAATTTAGATCATTTCACCACTTCCAGATGGACCGATGTGCTTACGCTCCCGCTGCGGCTTTCGACGATATGTCTGCCCATGGCCGGCTTCCACTTCATCCGGAAATCCGGCCCCTTTGCCGTTCCCACTTGCTTGCCATCCACATACCAGTCAACGGCTTGGATGTCGGTTGAGGCGTGAGCTTCGAAGATGATGAGTTCCTGTGTATCCGGAATGAGGGGATCCAGGAGGTAGCTTTCGCTCAGTTGTGGCTGGGTGATCTCTATCCATGAGGAAATAGAGGAAATATAAGAAGAAAAGGAAATAGAGGAACTGGAAGATCGTTCTTGAGGCAGATCGCACAACGGCGAGACGCGCGTGGGAGGCACTGGCCAGCCGTGCTCTCGTGCCCACTGTTCGGTATCCTTCGGAAATACGGCGAGCCCTTTATGCTCAACAAAAGTCTGATCACAAAATTTGTTCGCAAGGAGTCCGTTCCTTCGATCAATCTCGAAGGATCGGTAGAGATCGTCAGGATCTTTCGGTTCCGTTCCCGCGATGAACCATTCCTCGATCGTGTGCGGACACAGATCCGTCGGAAGCTTTCCTGACAGGCGGCAGACCGTCATTTTCGTGAGTCCCTGCGGCTGCGCGAAATCGCCGGATGGCAGATTCCTGACGGCTGCCAACATGACATCATGAAAGATCGGCCCTGCGCCCGTGACGCCGGATGTATCCTTCATGGGCGAGTTATCGGCGTTGCCCACCCAGACCCCCACGATGCGATCCGGGGTGAAGCCGACCGTCCAGTTGTCGCGGGAGTTACGCGTCGTTCCCGTCTTGGCCGCCACGGGAAAGTCGAACGAAAGCGGGCCGCTTTCCCCGAATTCCGCCAGCCGTGCGGTAGAGTCACTCAGGATATCGGTGATGAGCCAGGCGACGCGCTGATCGAGGATGTCCGTTCCCTTGCGTATGGGATCGGAGAGCAGTGTGCGCACGGGGAGCGTCTCGCCGCCGCGCGGGAAGATGCCGTAGGCCTGTGCGAGCTCGAGAAGACGGACTTCCGCATCGCCGAGCGTTAAGGCGAGTCCGTAGTGTTCGGGAGTCTTCGTGAGCGTCGTGAGGCCTGCGGACCGCAGGAACGCGAGGAGTGCGGGGACACCAACACGTTCCGCCACCCGCACGGCGGCGATGTTGTACGAGTTGGCCAGTGCCTCGCGATAGCGAACGAGGCCGTGTTCGAGGTAGTCGTAATTGCGCGGGACGTAGGGCGTTCCCTCCTGTGTCAGGAACTGCACGGAAGTATCAGCCACGGTCGTCGCGGCGGTGTCTCCCCGCGAGAGGGCGAGCGCATACGTGAAGGGTTTGAGGGCGGATCCCGGCTGCCTCGCCGCGAGAGCGATATTCACCGCGCCGTCGTGCTCCTCGTCAAAGTAATCCGCTGAGCCGACCATACTGAGCACATCCCCGGTTTTCGCATCCAGCACGACCACGGCTGCGGACGTGACGTTCTTGTCGTTGAGCTCCTTCAGTTTCCGTTCGACGATTCGCTCCGTTTCGGTCTGAAGATCCACATCCAATGTCGTGCGCACGGTCGGTGCGTTCAAATCATCCGGCCGCCCGGTCAGGAGCCACATCACGAAGTGCGGGGCGCGGATTGCCGTTCTGTCTTCCGTGAGCGTCAGGGGTTCCTGCGTCACCTCGCGGAGCTGCTCATCCGTGAGGGCATTGGTTTCGAGCATGGCGCCGAGGACGCGTTCCTGTCTCGCTTTCGCCGCATCCCTGTTGACGAATGGATCGAGTGCGGAAGGGGATTGCGGCAGGCCCGCGAGCAGTGCGCACTGCGCGGTGGAGAGTTCGCCGACGGAGGCGCCGAAGTATGTTTTTGCCGCCGCCGCCAACCCGTAGGATCGATGACCGAAGTAGGCGGCATTCAGGTAGCGTTCCAGAATCTCTTCCTTCCTGAGCGATTGCTCCAGCTTGAGTGCGAGCAGGGCTTCGAGCACTTTAGAGACGAGTGTGCGTTCCTGCGTTCCCAGCGTGATCCGGGCGAGCTGCTGGGTGATGGTGGAGCCGCCAGACACGACATGCCCGGTCGAAAGGTTCTGCCAGAGGGCACGGATTGTTCCCCTCAGGCTCACTCCCGGATGGGTGTAGAACCCCCGGTCCTCGATGGCGAGCAGTGCCGAAACGCACGAGCGTGGAACTTCACGGAGAGGAATCCACTGCTGCGAACCGTGCGTGGCCCGATTGAGCTGATAGAGCTCTTCGCCGGTGCGATCCAGAATGCGGATGGAAGATTGCGTGCGGTCGAGGAACCGCTTCGGCAGAGGCAGGAGGATCGCCACTGCGAGCACGAGCAGCGGGAGGAACCAGAGGTGCGCGTGTCGATACCATTTGGTTTGACCGATTTTCTGCATAGCAGGATCTTAGCAAGGGATAGGGGGAAAGTATTAGGGGGTAAGGACCTTTCTTCGATTACCCTTACCCCTTGATACTTATCCCTTACCCCTTTCATCTACTCTCCAATCGTCACAAGCTTTCCTGCGGTCTGTCCGAAGACCTCGGGGAAGTACATTTCAAACACGTGAGCCGGGCGTTCGTGGAAGGTGCCCGGTGTCGTCGCGCGCACGAGGTAGGTCAGCTGGTACACGCCGGTCGGAAGCTCATCAGCGAAGGCGAAGAACATGTCGTCCCTGAGTTCCCGGTGGTTGAACCGCCACAGCCCGCTCTGCCAGTAGTTCTCATCCCACATGCGTGTCGTGTCGTCCGACAGCAGCGTCTTCTGCGCCGTTTGCAGGTTGACGTCGATTGGCTCGAAACCGGCCGGGAAGGGGCTCTCGATGGCCACGAAGTGACGGTCCTCGGGCACGGTGATCGTGAGGGTCACGCGGTAGGTATTGCCCACGGTGGGCGTCTTCTTCTGACCCGCCCGGCCGTTGGCCGGATCGGACGGGTCGGGGAGCGGCTCGGTCGTTCTCAGTACGCTGATGCCCTCCTCTGCGGGCGGCAGGGTATCGGCCGTGTAGAAGTACGAGAGCACTGCGTCGTAGTACAGACGGCCCGTGCCTTCTTTGCCGATTTTGAGCGTTGTCGTCTCGCCTCTGACGAGCTCATCCAGCGCCAGCTTCACTTCTTTGCGCGAGAGCACGTTTTGCTTCGTGACCTTCCAGTCGAGGATCTTCGTTCCGTTCACGTCCACCCCTGCGGTGAAGTTGGCATCGAGTTCCTTCGTCTGCTGCAGGTAATCGATGAAGGCGAGGAGCACCGAGACCGTGGACTGCGTCGTATCCCAGTGTCCGTCCTTGCGGATTTGGAGCAGGTAGCGCACGGCATTGGGAATCAGGGCGTTCTTCGGATCGATACGAAGCATGGCCTGCAGCACGAGCGCGGACGTGCGGTCATTGGTGTGCATGAGAGAGCCGTACGTGCCGATGTCCTCTTCTTCAAAGTGCGTGCCCCGGCCGTCCACTTTCGCGGACCGCAGGATTTCCGTCACGATGTCGCGCGCCTTGCCTTTGGACTTTGCCCGGTCGAAGGCCATGGCCAATTGCGCCTTGGCGAAGAGCGGGAGCTTGGCGCGCTGCTCATCCAAGTTACTGAGCAGGCTCACGTCCACATTGCCCGTTTCCGCGAGGGCGAACAGGATCTGCGCGCGGGTGGCGGCATCCAGTTGCTCATTGGGATCGGATCTGCGCAAAGCAGCGTCGAGGTACTGCCGCGTACGGGCGATCACGCCGTCATCCACGGCAAAGCCGCTGTCACGGATGAGGGAAAGCGCCTGGAGGGCGTAGGCGCTGAGGGCGGCGTAACTCCGGTTGCTCTCCTGCCAGTAGCCGAATCCTCCGTCGCCGCGCTGGAAGGTGTAGAGGCGCGTGAGTCCCGTCGTGACCATGTCGTCGAGCTTCTTTTTGTCGACGATGTGGAAGGCATCGAAGCCCTGCAGGCGCAGGAGGACGACGTCGGGCAGGATGCTTGAGATGGTCTGTTCCGCACAGCCGTAGGGGTAACTCGCAAGGTACTGGAGCCCGCCGGGCAGGTAAGTGGCGAGGGTTGGAGAAACGGTCACCGACAGCGATCCATCGCGCGCATCCTTCTCGGAGGGCACGAGCACCTTCTCCGTGGTTACGTCTTCGGTGATGCCCGTGGTCGCCGCGCTCTGCGGCGTCCCGTAGGTCAGGATAGGTATGGATTCCTCTACTTCATCGCGTGCGGTTTCGCTCTTTGCGAGGAACGTGAAGGTCGCTTTGCTTGCCCGGGCGATCGTCACAGGGAATTCCACCTTCGTCTGTTCCCCGGCGCCGATCGTCACCTGTTTGCTCTGTTGCCCGCCCAGGGCGAATCCGCTCCCTGTCAGCGAAACGGTAAAGGTGGAAGAGCTCTCGAGGAAATTATGAACAATCGCACCCAGGATCACGCGGTCACCGACGACCGCAAAGCGCGGCCGCACGGGACGCACGATCACGTGCTTCGTCTCGATTACGGTGTCTTCCGCCGCGCCGAACGTGGAGGAGAGCGTCTGTCCGATGGCGAGCAGGTGCCAGGTGGTGAGGTTATCCGGCAGTGTGAACGAGACTTCCGCCTCGCCATTTTCATTCGTGAGGATGGTTGGGTTCCAGTAGGCAGTATCCTTGAAGTTGCCGCGTTTCTTCGCTTCCAGATCCGCTCCACCTCCGCCCTTGGATCCGGGCTTGTAGCGGTCGATGAGGAAGGTGAGCATCTCCGCGGTCAGCACCCCCACGGGTCGTTCGCTGTAGAACTGCGCTACGAGGTCGGGCAACGAAAAGCCGGTCAGCGCGAGCACGCTCATATCCACGACTCCCAGCGATATCTCCGCGCGTGCGGGTTTCCCCTGCCAGTCTGAGGCAGAGAGCTTCACCGTGACCTTCTCGCCGGGGAGGTACTTCTCCTTGTCCGTCTTGACGTTCACCGTGAGGCGCTTGCTGGTGGTATCGATGGGGAGCTTGGCGTAGCCGATGCGGAAGGCGGGAGCGCCCGTGTCGAGGCCGTTATCGTTGAATGTCTCGCCGATGCGGGGTTTGATGACGACGACTGAGACGTAGGCGGTGGGCAGCAAATCCCCGGTGATGGGAACGGTGATCTTCTGTGCCGTCGATTCAATGGTGATCACCTCGCGGTGGATGACCTGTTCGCGCTCCACGGTGACGAGGGCCTTCACGTTTTTACCCTGGAAAGGCGATTTGATGAGCAGCGTGGCCGTGTCGCCGATATGGTATTCAGCCTTGTCGGGCACGACATCAATGCGATTGTTGTTCTCGTGCGGCCAGTTCACATAGGTACTGGACCAGGCGTACAGGCCTGTTGCGGCTTTGGCCTCGCGCCCCTGATCATCTGCCACCACGGCAACGACGCGGAATTCACCACCCTGATCGGGACGGACCATGGTCTTTACCTTTCCCTTCTCATCGGTGGTGACTTTCGTCGCGCGGACGAAGGTATCTTCCGGCGTGTTGTCGTAGTAGTACTGTCCATCCACCCCTTTCTTTTTGATGGTGTTCCACTTGCGGCTATAGAGATTCACAGTGACGTTCGTATTCGGCAGTGCGGAACCATCAGGTTTGACGGTGATCACGCCGATCGCGGCATCCGCGCCGGGCGTCACGACGTAGTCCAGCGTCTTGACCCCCACGTAGGCGTTGGCCTTGTGAACGGGCACCGACACGCGGTTACTCACCACCTGATTATTCGGGTCCGTAATGTCCGCTTCGATGGTGAGGATCTGGCTCACGGGCTTATCGTCGATCTTTGCAGGAACGGAGACCTGCAGCCTTCCTGCGGCATCCAACTGTCCCTCGCCCTCCGCGAGGAGCTTTGTCTCGCGCTCGCAGTTCTGCCAGCACCATGCGTCTTCGAGACCGAAGGAATACCAGTCATCCTGCACTTTGTTGAAGAAGTAATCCGTGGTCTGCGCCCGCCACGTAACCTTGGCCCCGCCCATGGGCGCGCCGAAGTAGTAGGCTCCGGCGATAGTCGCCTGCACCGTGTCATCCTGAAAGTAGTCTTCCCGCTCTGTCGTCAGGTCCACGCGGTATTCCGGCTTGCGGTAGGCGAGGACATCGAACGATCCGTAGGCGTCCCCGTACGGGCTCTCCTGGAAACCTGCGGAAATCTGGTACGAGCCGAGGGGAGCCTTGGCGTCAATGGGCAGATCCCCCGCGAAGCTGCCGTAGGCTGAGAGTTTCAGGGATTTGTTGAAGATTTCATTCCCGTTGCTGTCCCGGACCATGACGGTCACGGCGCGGCTCGTCGCGGGGATCGCAAGCACGCCGTTGCGGTTGCGCGTCCGCAGGATGCCCTTGAAGTGCACGGTATCACCCGCGCGGTAGATCGGCCGGTCCGTGTAGAGGGTCGAGTGGATGCGCTCGCCGCGATCGGAAGGATTCCAGAAATCGGTGTAGAAGCCGAACATGTCCGGCCGAATGCCGTCACTCCACCGGCTCGACACGAATGCGAAATCATCCCCCTTTTTCGCGGTAACCCAGAATTCCGGTTCCCATTCGTTCATCGAAGTAGCGAAGCGGTTCATATCGATATCCGTTTCAAAGAACCCCTCTTGATCCGTCTTGCCCGTCACGATGCCCTCCCCGTTGAGCGCGTTGAATGCGATGTGGGCGCCGGCCACGCCTTCACCCGACCGCAAATCCGTTGCCCAGACGAGTGCACGGTTGCCCGAGTACTTGAGTGTGAGCGTGGTATTGGTGAGGGCGAAGATCTGGGAGAATTGCAGCTCTTTGCCGTCGTACCCTTTCTCGTTGGGGGCGCGCACACGCAGGACGAAAAGCCCGGAGGGGAGGGTCTGTTTCGCCTCCTCAACCATGTCGAGAGGATGGATATCCCACGTGTTTTTTGTCGCCGGTGGCATGTAGGTCCACGATTGCAGGGGGGTGAGGTTGGCCGGCAGAGCGTCCCACGTCTGATGTGTATCACGGAAGACGAGGAAATCTGCGAGACTTACGGATGAGAGCTCCGCTTCCACTTTCGTGATATTCACGGTCTTCATGCGGTACACCGGAGGCTTCGCGCGCTCGAAGATGCCGAATTCGCCTTTCGTTTCGAGCAGGAGCTGCGGGTCTAAAGGCGGTGTCTTGAACGAGAATGTGACTGGCTCCTTCAGTGATTGTCCGAAGGTGTCTTTGATGCCCGTACTCACTGTGATCGTGTACTGCGTCGAGGGATTGAGCGGCGGGTAGGCCGAGAGCTCACGATTGTCCTGCCACGAGGCGAGCTGCCATTCCGTTTCATTCCATTTCGGCACGTCCGGCGTGATCGTGATCTGATTCTTGATGGAATCCTCCGAGAGTGGATTGCTGAATTGAAAGAGCACGCGGCCATACTCGTAGTTGGACTTTGCGATCGTCAGCGCCCCCACGGTCGAAAAATTCAGGATGAATCCCGTTCCGTTGCCGAGGGTGCCTTTTGCCCCGGTGATGCCCGGTGCGACGGCGAGCGCATACGTCGAAGAGAAGGCGAGCGGCTTGGCAGGTGTGATGACGAGCGTTTTGCGGTCCGTGACGGTGCGCTTGTCCACTGCGACCGTGCCGAAGGCGACTGAGCGGATCTCCAACTCTTCCGGCGCGCCGTTTTCCCCCTCGCGTGTGAGCGAGAGGAAAGCTTTGGCGCTGCCCGTATCCATCTCCTGATTGAAGGTGAGGGAGGGGAGCGTCGTCGGGCCGGCGAGTGAGAAGCCCTCGGCGGGATCGGTGGTCTCCACCTGCGGTCGCGCTGTTTCGAACGTCCACGAAAAATCCTCTTCCGTCTTGTCCCCCGAAACGGTCTCTATGCCTTTGGGAATAGAGACGGTGTAGCGGGTACTCGGTAGCAGCCCCTTCTCCGGAATGAATTCCACGGCCACCGTCGAGAGCCACCGCCACCGTCCTGCCGTATCGGGCGAGATCGTTACCGGCCAGTGTGCCAGGCGGGCCTGCGCCGCTTCGCCCTGCACCTGCGTGAGGGGGATCATGGGCCGGTCGAAGATGATGGTGATCTTGGAGGTTTCCGCGACGTGCTGCGCGCCCACCTCGGGGATGCGGCCAGCGATCAAGGGCGGACCGGCGACGGTGAACGTGAAATCCAGATCCTGCCCCAAGCCGCTGCCATCCGATTTCTTGGCAGTGCGGTCGAGGTGGAAAACGATGGTTTTTCCGGCGGGCAGTGGAGAAGTCGGACTGAACGTGAGCGTCTCATCTGTCCAGTCAAACGTTCCCGTAATGCTCTCCGGCAGCGTCATACTCTCTTCCACGCTCTTGTGGTCCATGAGTGCAGGGAAACTGAATTGCAATGTTGAAGCGGCCGAAACCCTCTGCCGCAGCGCGAAATCCATCGTGGTCTGGCGGCTTGGAAAGCGCACGGTTCCCGTTGCGAAGAGGGCGATCAGCGTGATGAAGACGACCAGCACTGTCGCAAGCGCGATGGGTCGCCGGCTGACGGTTGCGGTCACGGATGAGAGGCGACTGGAGGAGGACATAGTGGGATGTGGAAGAGGTGAACTTTCATGCTAGCGGTGTCGGTGCTCAACCCTCAATTTCCCGTGCAAGTCTGGTGTTGACTAATTGACTCTTTAGTCAATTTGTGTACAATCTACCGGCTCAGAGGACTTCGTCTTCTCAGCAGTGATCATTCGCAGAGTTGGCAAGTATTCCTCGTGGTGCGTTCATTCCGATACGGTGTTCTGCCGTTGGTGTTGAAAGCAGCTTCGAGTCCCCTGAAAGGGGATTGGGGGCTGTTTTCGCGCCGCTGCGGATTCTCGGGAATCTTCCGAACGCAGGGCTCGTTGTGTCGATGGAGAACATGGACAATGGAGGAATCAATGGTTCAGACGCAGATTTTCCTGCCCTATGCCATGCCCGGCTGCATGCGCAGGCTGGTCGGACATTTCAGGCGGCATCGCCTGGGGTCCGATCTCGGTCCGGGAGATGGCAACACAAGCCGCGAGCATGACCTTTTCAACCGTGTGGAGTGGATGGAGGTCGGCTCGCATGCCCTGGAGATTCCGCAATACCTGTGCATGGGCATGCGGAACCCGGAAATCGTGAGTGAGAAGCTCCTCGCGCACTACGGGATCGCGCGTGAGATCAAGATCGCCGAGCGGCAGTTCTGTGCGGTCGCCATCGGGCGCTTCAGGCTTACTGCGGGGAAGTCCGTCATCGGCCAGCAGTCATTGCTGATCGAGGACAGCGAACCCGTGGTCTATCAATCGTCGAACGCGCCCGGTCCGGTGGTCTGTGCGAAGAGTGGACGCAGCTCCGTCTACGTCACACACCTCCCACCGGAGACGAACCTTCCGCTCGCAGACGTCGCGATGAAGATCGAGAGCGACCTGCGACCGACGCACAAGATGGCTGCCGTGATCCCTCGTATTCATATCACCCGATGGGATAGCTACGCCGGCTACCTCGGTCTCGCGATCAAGGGAACGACTGACATGTGGACGCTCGGCTTTGCCGAGGCTCACACGATTCTTACGGTCGAACCCGCATTGCCTGACTGTGTGCCGATGCCAGCCCACGTGACGGAAGTCCGCCCGCCGCTCCTTCTCTGGGTGCGACGGGAAGGCGGCCACTTCGAGTTCCCCGCGCTGGTGGGGATTCTGGCTGCCGAAGACTTCGCGTAGCACAAGACCAACTCTGCTTCGTCCCGAGTCGCCTAGCGGCTCGGGACACTTTCTATTGCCCGCGTATCTGCCGCAGCGCCGCGCGTGCCTGCGCATTGCCCGGATCGTACGCAAGAATCGCTTCGAACTGGGCGGCCGCACCATTGCGATCTTTCTGCGTGTTAAAGAGCAGGATGCCCAGGTTCAGCCGCGCTGCGGTGAATTTCGGCTGCAGTCGCACCGCCTCGCGGTAGGCCTCTTCTGCCTCATCGCTGCGGCCGAGCTTCGTCAGCGCAACGCCCAAATTGTAGTGCGCCTGCGGAAAGAACGGATTCAGGTCGAGGGCTGCGCGGTATGCGGTCACGCCTTCTTCCAGCCGCCCCAGGCCGACCAGCAGCGCTCCCAAATTGAGCTGCGCCGGAGCGAAATCGGGAGCGGACAGAATCGCCTGTCGGTAATACCGTTCCGCAGTGACGTTGTTTCCCTGCTGTCCGGCAACGACGCCCAGTCCCAGAAGCGCGTAGACGTTTTGGGGGTTGAAGCGCAGCGCCTCTTCGTAGGTCGACCGGGCTTGGGCGAAGTCATTCTGTTCCCTCAGCGCGGAGGCCAGATTGCTCAGCGTCTTCGATTTGGAGCGGTTCAGTCCCGGTCCTGTGCGGCCCTTCTCGCGCATGATCGTCAGGGCGGTGTTGTACGAGGCAATGGCCTTCGCTTCATCCCCGCTGTAGCGCTGCACATTCCCCAGATTCACATGGGCCACGTAAGCATCGGGCGAGACCTTCAATGCCTGGGTGAACAGTGCCGTGCTGTCCTTCCATGTGCGCGACTGAAGAGCCGAGAGCACGCCCAGAGCCGCAAGCAGAAAACAGGCGGCGATGATGCAGGGTCTGGTCCGCGCACGGCAGAAATGTCCGAATGCCAGAATGATGAGGAAGAAGATGCCGATGCTCGGCACATAGGCGTAGCGGTCGGAGGCGAAGTAGAAGAAATCGCCCTTGGCGAAATTGAGCAGGGTGGGGGAGACGGTGATGAGGAAGAAAGCGATCCCGAAGAACACGTCCCTGGTCCACCGCAGTGACACCAGCGTGATCAGCAGGAGGAGGATGAAGAGCAGCAGGGGGATCAGGATGTCTGAGCGCGAGAGGGTGACGGGTCCCACGAAGGGATAGAGCACCGAAAGCCCGGACGGAGCGAAGATTTTTTCGAGGTAGAACATCATGCTCCTGGGGGCCATCAGCAGTTTCTCCGTCGGGCTGGATGCAGTCAGGACGCCCGTTTTGCCCATCCACGCGATCACGCCGAAGATTCCTGACAGTGCGAGGTAGGGGAGTTTCTCGCGGAGCATCCTGCGGTCCCACGCGCGGCGCTCATGGATGTCAAAGACGAAGAGGAGAACGGGCAGGGTGATCACGGTCACCTTGGCCAGCAAGCCCAGGGAGAATGCCGCGAGGCTTGCGTAGTACGTTTTGCTTTTCCCGTCAGAGCGGTATTGCAAATACGCAATCAGGCTCAGGAGGAGGAAGAACGTCGAGAGCACATCCTTTCGCGCGCTCGCCCACGCCACGGCTTCGGTGTGGAGCGGATGCAGTGCGAACAGAAGCCCCCCGAAGAGCGCTGTCCATCCCCGCCACGGTCGGTCCTGACCGCTGTGCCCCCGCCGCGTGAGCGTGAGCAGGAGCCACGCGACGAGCAGGGCATTCAGCGTGTGCCAGAGGAGGTTCTGGATGTGATAGATCGTGGCATTGGTCCCGCCGAGCAGGTAGTCGATCTGATAGCTGAAGAAGGTGAGCGGGATGTAGAGCTCGGGGTCGTAACTCGTGAAAATCGTCTTGAGTGAACCGGGTGTGATGGAGCGGATGGACGGGTTTTCGTAGATGAGCAGGCCGTCATCCCAGCGCACGAAGGTGTGGGTCAGCGAACTTCCGTAGACGAAGAACGTCGCGAGAAAAAATGCACAGACGATCCACCAGAGCACGGGGCGGGACGGCAGGGAAGGGGACGAAGGATGGTCGGCGTTCACCGTCCCACTCTAAAACTCCCGCGCGCAGGATGGTAGGCACCGGAAGAGATGAACAAATTATTTATTCAATGTATGCCCTCTTGAGCAGATTGCGCGTCACGAAGAAGAGCAGCGCAAATGCTCCCATGATCGTAATCCAGAGCGCGGGTCCCGTTGCGGGTTGCGCAATGGGCAGCGGAGCGCCGCCGTGCAGGGTGGTCTTGGCCCCCTTCACGCTCTTCACGGACGAAGAGCTGCCTCCTGCGGTGATGGGTTTGCCCTGTGCGTCGAAAGGATGTGCGCGATTGCCGTTGACGGTGTACGGATTGACGGGCAGCTGTACGACGCGATCGGGTTCACGGCGGCTGTCTGAGGAGGCGGCACCCGAAGGCACGGAATTCCGCGCTCCGGCAGCAGGATACGCAGCATCGGCATCACCATTGCCCGCGAGCACGGAAGCGATATCCACGAATCCGTCTGCGTCGGCAGGAGGCAGAGCGAATGCCAGGTTGCCTGTCCTGGAGAAGAGGGATGAAGATTGTCCCGCTCCGGCGGAGGAGGTGGCGCTGTGCGTTGCACTGTCGAAGGGAACTGTCTGCGCGAGGTTCTGCCTGGTCGCAGTGTTGACGGCAGCGGTCGGCGTTCCCGCCTTGGCTGCCAGCACCGTGATGCTGGCCTCCATGCCCTGTGCGTTGATGCTGTAGTAGGAATAAGTGCCGGCATCGAACTCAGGCGTGATGGTCAGTGTTGCGCTCTCTTTCGGCGCGATGGAGTGCGTGGAAAAGCATTCCTGATTGTGCGTGCAGAGCGCATCGGATTGCAGCACCTGCGGACGGTCGGTTTCATTGATCCAGCGGATGTCTCCTCCGGTGGTAACGGTGACGGAAGTCGGAGAGAAGCCGTTCTCGGTGATCCGAACCGTGGTCTCGGTGCCCTGATCAAATCCGAAGAAGAGCGAAAAGCCGATCGAGATGGCAAGCAGCATGCCTGCGATGGCAGCCGGTTGCCGTGACAGGCGTCGCATGCGCGGCTGGTGAGCTTGCTCTGCGGGAGGCTCCTGACTCTGTTTCGGTCTCTCCGCGACGTGCACGGGGAGTAGTTGCTCCTCCGCGGACGCATCGGTGGACTGCCAGTTGGGATGAAGATCGGTCATGATGCGCGTGGAGTGTGGGTCAGGGCCACGATCTGTCTGCGAGAGGCGAGGGCGGTGCCGGTAATCGCCGAGATGGTGAGGATCAGGGTGACCACCGAAGACATGCCCGTCTCTCCGGGAACGGTGATCAATGTTTTGGTGGCCAGCAGGTCTCCCGTGAGGGGGGCAGTGGACGTCTTGGGATTCCCCACTTCGACTGCGACCTCCTGGCTGAAGGCGGATTCCTCATCCTGTGCGCTCAAGGCCCGAATGGCGACGAAGTACGTAGTCTTCTCGGGCAGGCCGCGGATGGCCATGCTTGTCGAGTCGCCCGAGATCGTCTTTCGCTGGATGTAGCGTCCGGTGGTCGTTCCGTAGTAGAGGTTGTAGGCCTTCAATTGGGAGGAGGTGAGCGGGTCCCAGGCGATGTACAGGCTGGTTCCTTCTGTCGTGATCCGCACGTTGCGCACCTGCAGCAGCGCGAAGGCGGTCCCGCTCGTGGGCGGCATGGCTGTTGGCGCAGAGGAAGATGCAACTGCCTTTGCACAGCGGTTGCTTTCGCAGATGCCGCTCATACAGTGGCTGCCTGCGGTGCACGCGCCTCCGTCTTCCACTTTCAGGATATCGCCGCGGCACACGCCTCCGCTGCAGAGTCCTCCCTTACAGTCGCCGTGCTCGCTGCAACTCATGCCATCGGGCAGCAGGGTCCGGGAGGTGGCGGAACTGGCGGAGGAGCCGGAACCGGTCGGGGCACTGGAGCTCGATTGCACTTCGGTTGTGCAGGCGATGGAACAGCCGTCGCCCGCGAGGAAGTTTCCGTCGTCACACTGTTCGCCGGCTTCCACGAGGCCGTTGCCACAAATGGGAGCTGCAACGGAAGAGGCGCTGCTCATTGTTGAAGAAATTGCGGAACTGCCGCTCCCTGCGGGATGCGTTGTGGCACTGCTCGTACTGGAACCGCTGCCGGATGCCTGCGAGACGGAGCTCGATCCGGATCCGGTGCTGGCGGCCGAGCTTGCGACGGAGCCACTGTCGCTCGAGAGCGACGTGGCGGAGGAGGCGGAAGAGGCCGCGGGAGTTTCGAAGGTGACGAGCAGTGAACCGGGATTCTGGGTGAGAATATCCTCCGTGCCGCCGGCATCCTTCACGGCGACGACGCGGGTGTGTCCCGTGGGTTGCACATCGTAGAAGCTGAGCACATCCGTTTTGGTTTGAGGTACGGATTTCACCTGCAGGAGGACGCGAGCCACGAGGATTTCCTCGGTGGCAGGTTCTGCGGCGGCTGTTGCCGAGAGATCAATCTTGATGAGTCCGTCTGTTGCAGAAAATTCCAGCTCTCCCGGGGCGGGGGTGGAAAGTACGGCTCCGGCGGTGACCCCTTTCCCTTCCAGGACCGCAGAGTTGTACTGCAGCCATGCACGCACACGGCTGATCTTTCTCTTTCCGGGATTGGTGAGCATCAGATCCATATGGAGCTGATCATCTTTCTTCTGCGGGGCGGTCTGGAGCGTTTCGGGGTCTTTCACGGTATACGTCGGGCAGGGGGTGGTGCCCTCTGCACAATGGGGTCGCAGAAAGAGTGTCGGCTCGGTTGTTCCCTCTGCCATGAACCCTGCCGGGATCAGTAGAACCAATGCCAGCAGGGGGAGCAGAAGGATTCTGGCGACGGTCAGCCGACGGGGAGTGGCGGATGTGGTCATAGGGTGGAAGAACCAACGAAGTTACGGCAGGGTGCGCAGGATCCGCAGAGCGTCATCAATCGTGAACGAGCCATCCCCATTGGGGTCGGCCTTGAGCTGGTCGGGGGTCGCTTGCGCGTACCCCTGCACCACCTCGAGAATTTGAATGACGTCCTGCACATCCACTCCGCCGTCTCCGGTCAGGTCACCACTTTGGCTCACGGAACCGGCTTCAATGAGTGCGATGGGCTGCACTTCACCGGCGCTTTGAATGCCGATGAGGAAGGAGGCCGCAACGCAGATCCCACTGAAGAAGAGGGCCCGCAAGAACTGCCGTGAACGGTATGTAATGTGCATTTCCAAACATTATAGAATATTTCGGGTTTTCCCTCCAGTGCGGGGAAGTTGACTTGAGATACCGATCAGTATATTTCATCTAAGTGCATGTTGGTGTTCTACAACCTGATTATGATCTGTAAAGTATCGGAATAGACGCTTCGTGCGTACACTCAAGGCTCCTTTCATGGAAAATGTCTTCCTCTTCACGGGCGAAAACAGCTTCACGCTCCTTGAGGAGCTTTCGAGGTGGATGCGTGAATTCAGGGAACGCCACGGCGAAGAGAACCTGACCCGTCTTTCTGCGGATGAGTTGACACCATCGGCGTTCCTTAATGAAATCGCATCTGCGCCATTCATCGCGGAGCGCCGTCTGGTCGTCGTGGACGACATTCCTTCGTTCTCTCAGGAGGAAGCTCCGACGGTCCCCCGACAGGGCACGGGGTCTGCGGGCAGGCGCAAGGCATCGAAAGGAGTCCTCGGCATGCGCGCAGTACTGGCACAAGTGCATCCGCAGGTGATCGTCCTCTTCGTCGCTCCCAAGCCCGATCGCAGGCTCGCATCCACAAAAGAACTGCTGGAGCTTGCGACCATCAAGACGTTTACGCCCCTCAGCGGTGATGCTCTGCTCAAGTGGATGCAGGAGGCATTCCGTGCCGCGGGCGCCCAGACGGAGCCGGCCGTGCCGCGATTGCTTGCCCTGCAGGTGGGGGAGGACCAGCGCAAGCTCTCGCAGGAGATTGCCAAACTCGCACTGTTCGCAACAGGCCGCACGGTTACGTGCAGCGATATCGACGCGCTCGTGTTTCCTTCCGCGGAGCAGACGGTATGGCATCTGCTGGATCTGCTCGGGGAGGGAAAAGCGCAGGATGCTGTGCTGTACTGCCGCCAGCTGCTCAAGGGTGGAGAGAGCGCCCAGAGCATCTGGAATATCTTTCTCTGGATTGTCACGAGTCTGGTTTCCGTGGCGTCCGCGGTGAGCGAGGGAACGACCAGCGTGCAGGGCATCATGCAGGCGACGGGCGTGAAGTTCGGCGCGGCGCGTGCTCTGCTTCCCCTCGCACGATCCTGCCGGAAAGAGCAGCTCACAGATCTGCTTCTGCGCGTGACGGACGCCGACATCAGCCTGAAAACCGGCGCATGGAAGGCCGGTGCAGACTCCGAAGAGGAGCTCTTTGCGCTGCTCGACCGGTGCCTGCTTTGCTTCGGTGGTACGAAGCGTTTCTGAAGGACTGCATTCCGTTTCACTCGTTTTGAATTTTTCCGAGAATGTCTGCCGTATGGGCATCCTCTTCCACGCGCGCGCTCTGCTCGGTCTGTGAACGTTGTTCGCGGCGGGTGCGCCGCTCCTCATCGACCTTCTGCAGTAGCTGAGTTTCCCCGATGCGCTCGATCTCCTTGGCGTACTTGCGATCGATCGCGGCGAGCTGCTGCTTCTCGTTCATCAGGATGTCCTTGAGGTTCTGGATTTGCTCGGGCGTCATCACCGGCAGGATGTTCACCCAGTACTGCCGCTCCTCGTCGTTCATGCTCTCGGACGCAAGGATCAGATCAATCAGCTCGGGAAACTTCGTTTTCAGATCATCGGGGATCTGGACGCCGGTGGATGCTTTCTGATCAGGCACGTAACCAGAGTACGCGGAATCACGGATCATTTGCAATTTCATGATTGGCGATTTGCGATTTTGGATATCAAACCACCTTCACCAAATCGCAAATCTTCAAATCTTCACATCGCAAATCTTCTCAGGCAACCTTCATGATCTCGTACCGGAAGGTCCCTCCGGGGGCGATCACTTCCACGCTGTCGCCGGTTTTCTTCGAGAGGAAGGCCTTGCCGAGCGGTGACTCGTTACTGATCTTGTTCTCGACGGGGTCGGCTTCGGTGGCACCCACGATGGTGTAGGTCTCGGGCTCGTCGCGGCTGGTCTTGTTGCGCACAACGACGGTGGAACCGATCTCGACGGTCCTGTGCGCCGTTTTCTCAGAGATGATCTTGGCATTCTTGATCTTGCGTTCCAACTCCAGGACCCGGCCCTCGACGAAGGCCTGTTCGTTCTTCGCCTCTTCATACTCGGAGTTCTCGGAAAGATCGCCGTAGGAAATGGCTTCCTTCAAACGCTGGGCCACCTCCTGGCGTCGGGTCTTCTTCAGGTAATCGAGCTCGTCCTGCAGCTTCTTGAGTCCTTCCCGGGTCACGAGCGTCTGCTCGTCATCACCGATGGGTGTTGCACCAGTACCGCCTGAGGGTAGTGAATCTTCCGGAAGGGTGAAATCATCCATATCTGGCATAGCAAACACGGGGGAGAAGTGAGCGCAATCCTAGGCTCTGCATGCGTTTCTTGCAAGGAATTCCCGGATTTCTCAACGGTCTTCTTTGAGCAGCTGCGGCCAGCAGAGGAGCGGGAGTTTTTCGGGCGTTTCGCGGAGGAGCGCCTCTTCCATGCGTTTGGCCAGCTGGACGTTCGTGATGAGCGGGATGCCGTGATCGGTGGCGAGTCTGCGGATGTAGTACCCGTCGGTCTGCTCGGCGGAGCTACTGTGCGTCGGGACGTTGATGACCAGATCCACCCGCTTCTGTTCCAGGTACTCGCGGATGTTGGGGCTGCGTGGTTCCGAGATCTTGTGCAGCAGCGCCGAAGGGATGCCGCGGGACTCCAGAAACTCATGCGTCCGCTGGGTGGCGAAGAAGGCGAATCCCCGTTCCGCGAGACGCTTGATCGAGGGCAGCATGTCCAGCTTGTCCTCGATGTGTCCGATGGTGATGAGGATGTTCTTCTTCGGGAGCTTGAACCCGACGGCAATGAGCGCGAGCAGGAGCGCCTGTTCGGCAGTGTCCCCGAAGCAGGCCACTTCGCCGGTGCTGGCCATCTCGACACCCAGGCGCGGATCCGCACCGCGCAGTCGCGAGAAACTGAATTGCGCGGCTTTCACGCCGACGTGATCGAGGTCGATGGTCTGGTAGCGCACGTCTGCGGGGGCTTTGTTGAGCAGGGCCTGCGTGGCGAGGGTGATGAAATTCACTCCGGTCACTTTGCTGGCGAAAGGAAAACTCCGGCTGGCGCGCAGGTTGCACTCGATCACCTTGAGCCGGTTTTCTTTGGCGAGCAGCTGCAGGTTGAAGGGTCCGGAAATGTGCAGTCCCCGCGCGATGCCTTTGGCGATCTGCTTGACCCTGCGCAGCGTCTCCAGATTCACGCGCTGCGGCGGCAGAACGAGCGTGGCATCGCCCGAGTGCACCCCTGCGTTCTCGATGTGCTCCGAGATCGCGTAGAGCAGCAGGTGGCCGTCCTGCGCAACTCCGTCGAAGTCGATTTCCTTGGCACCCACCTCGAATTTGGAGATGACGATGGGGGCTTCTTTGTTGACGAAGGCGGAACGCTGCACGTAGTCCGTCAGGTCATCGTGCGAGTGCACCACGGCCATCGAGGCACCCGAGAGCACGTAGCTCGGCCGGACGATCACGGGGTACCCCACGGTTTCGGCGAAAGAGGACGCGCCCGACAGCTCCGAGAATTCCTTCCACTCCGGCTGGTCGATGGTGAGCTCATCCAGGAGCGAGCTGAACTTGTGCCGGTCCTCGGCCCGGTCGATATCCTTGGGGGATGTGCCGAGAATAGGCAACCCTGCGGCTGCCAGCTTGGGCGAGAGGGAATTCGGGATCTGCCCGCCCATCGAGACGACGATGCCGGCGGGACGGGTGAGGTCGGCGATGTCGCGCACGCGTTCCTCGGTCAGTTCGTCAAAGAAGAGCGCGTCGCACTCGTCGTAGTCGGTGCTCACTGTTTCGGGATTCGAATTGATCATCAGCACTTCGAAGTGCTGCCGCTGTAACTCGTGCGCGGTCTGCACGCAGCACCAGTCGAATTCCACCGAGGAGCCGATGGAGTACGGACCGCCGCCGAGCACGATGGCCCGGGGCTTCTGACCCGTGAAGGTCGTGTCGTGCTCCGTGCCGTGATAGGTGAGGTAAAGGTAGTTGGTCTGTGCGGGGAACTCGCCGGCGAGTGTGTCGATCTGCTTGATGACGGGCGTAATGCCGTGCTCGATGCGCAACGCACGGATGTCGTTTGCCGAACGGTCCGCGAGAAGTCCGATGGCCTTGTCGGAGAAGCCCGCGCGTTTGGCCGTCTTCAGCAGCTCCGGGGTGAGGGGATTTTTTGCCCGTGTCTGCTGCAGCTCTGCGGCAATCAGAATGCACGCACGGATGCGATCCAGAAACCAGCGGTCGATGCCGGTGGCAATCGAGACTTCGTCGACCGACCACTCACCCGCCAGTGCAGCGGCGAGGGCGAAGAGTCTGCGCGGCGTGGGACGTTTGATTTCTTTGCCGACTTCGGAAAATTTCATCGTGCAGGGTGCAAGCCCTTCCTCGCCGATGTTCAACATGCGGATAGCCTTTTGCAACGCTTCCTCGAATGTCCTGCCCAGCGCCATCACTTCGCCCACGGATTTCATTTCACTGGTGACCGTGTCACTCACGTGCCGAAATTTTTGAAGATCCCACCGCGGCATCTTCACAGCCACGTAGTCCAGGGCCGGTTCAAAATCCGCGCAGGTCACCTGCGTGATGGCGTTCTTGAGGTCAGGCAGCAGAGCGCCCAGGGCGAGCTTTGCGGCGATGAACGCCAGCGGGTAGCCCGTTGCTTTCGAGGCGAGGGCGGAGCTGCGGCTCAGGCGTGCGTTGACCTCGATCACGCGATAGCGGCGGGACCGCGGATCCAGCGCATACTGGATGTTGCACTCGCCGACGATCTTCAGGTGCCGGATGACCCGCAGTGCGATCGACCGGAGCATCTGGTAATCCTCGTTGTCGAGGGTCTGGCTGGGGGCGATGACGATGGATTCGCCCGTGTGGATGCCGAGGGGATCCACGTTCTCCATGTTGCAGACCGTGATGCAGTTGTCTTCCTGGTCCCGCACCACTTCGTACTCGATTTCCTTCCAGCCGGTCAGGTCCTCCTCGACCAGCACCTGCGGCGATTCGACGAACGCGACTTTGCAGATCTCCGCGAGCTCCTTCTCGTTCATGGCCCGTCCGCTCCCTTTGCCTCCGAGGGCGAACGCGCCGCGGATGATGACGGGGAAGCCGATCTCCTTTGCCGCACTCTGCGCCGCATCGAGGGATTCGCAGGCCTGGGACCGCGGCACATCCACGGCGATGGATTTGAGCTCGGCGTTGAAGAGCGCGCGATCTTCGGTCTTGCGGATGCTCTCGACCGGGGTGCCGAGCACTTCCACCTCGTATTTCTTCAGGACGCCCGTATCGGCAAGCGCGAGTCCGCAATTGAGTGCCGTCTGTCCACCGAAGCTCAAGGCGATGGCCTGCGGGCGCTCCTGTTCGATGATGCGTTCCACGAACTCCAGCGTGACCGGCACGAAGAACACGCGGTCGGCGAGGTTCCAGCTGGTCTGGTTCGTGGCGATGTTCGGATTCACGAGGACGATGCGGGCTCCCTCCTCTTTGAACGCCTTGATGGCCTGACTGCCGGAGTAGTCGAATTCCCCGGCTTCGCCGATCTTCAGCGCCCCGGAGCCGAGCAGGAGGATCGTTTTACCCTTCAGGCGCCCCGGATCGGAAGGCGCAGCATCGGGAAACGGCACCCCCCTGCCCTTATCTGGGCCTCGGGGGCCGACTGCTGTAAGTCCGGTCATGATCGCGCGGGAGCCTACCGTCTGCGTGAGGCCATAGCAAGTATTTTTGTCGCTCTTCGTGCGTGGTGCATTGCTCACCGAGGCTGTCAATTGTCAGGTTGCCGGTAAAACTGTTCACTAGAGCACTGCATGCGCTCTGCAACACTTCCGCTCCTCCTCTGTGTCCTTCTGCCGTCACTCGTTTTTGCGGGCTCTTTGGATGATGTCGTGGATGATGCAGGATCGTTCACGGGTGTGCTGCAGCAGATGCAGGAGGAACAGGCTGCGCAGTCCGCCGATCAGCTGCGGGAATCGGGCAGCGAAATTTTTCCGTCGACCGGGCAGGGAAGTTCCTCCAGTCGTCCTTCCGGGCTGGACGAAGATCCGACATTTCTCACTGCGCGCGTGGACGGCGTTCCGGTGATCTTCGGGGATGTGCCGAAAGTCGCATGGTTCGCGCCGTACGTGCGCTCTGTGACGGAGCAGGGGATCGTCTCGGGGTATCGCGAAGCGGACGGAACATTGAAGGGTCTCTTCGGTCCCGCCGATTCGCTGACGATCGAGCAGCTGGCAAAGATCGCCGTGCAGGTGGCGCGGGTGGATCTCGCATCGTGCGGCTCAGCCCTCAAGAATGCGACGGTGCAGGGGAGCTGGTCGGAAGGGTACATTCGCTGCACCGAACAGCGCGGGTGGGCGGTCTATGCAGATGGATCGGTGGATGCCCTTCGGCTCGCTCGTCGTGCGGAAGTCGTGGCGACACTCCTGCAGGCGCTGGGAGTGAAGATCGAACAGAGGACGGGCGGCGTCTTTACCGATGTCGACAGTTCCGTTGAATTCGCCGCGGCGATCGAGATGGCGGCGAAGGCGGGCGTGGTCGCCGGGGATACCGATGCCCAGGGGAATGCAACGGGTGCTTTCCGTCCCGTGGATCCCGTGAACCGTGCGGAGGTCGCAAAAATCGTCACGATGGCGCTGCAGGTGTACGGGCAGTAGGTTTGCGGGAACGAGGAAATAGGGAACTAGGGAAATAGGTTACTTCGAACAAGCTTTCTCTTTGAGTCGGCCGGCTCGCGAGTGCCCGAGTTCCCCTTTCCCGAGTTCCCTAATGATGGTGTGATTTCAAATAGTGCTCCACGTGTGCTTCCAGCTTTTTGAGTCCACTCCACTGCACGACCACCGCACCGAGGATGATGAGCGCCGCTCCGGTCGCCTGGTACCACAGGATGGTTTCATGCAGGTACAGTTGCGAGAAGATGAGTCCGGTTCCGACGGTGACGGTGCCCAGAAGCGAGACCGTTTGAAGCGGGAGACGCTCCAGTGATTCGTAGTAGCTGAAGATGAGCAGAAAACGCGAGATGAGTCCGTAGCCGATCAGGACGCCGAGGAATTCGAGTGGGAATGATTTGATTTCAGTGGCGAAGGGATGCGTGATGAACGGCGACAGCAGGAAAAAGAACGCGATGGCGCTTACCGCGCGTGCGACGATGATCACCTGCGGTTCCACGTGGCGCAGGTACTTGCGGATGAGCACGCCGCCGAGTCCGTACACGCCGCCGGCGAGCACAATGAGCGCATCGCCACCCGCAATACTGATGCCGTCCGTAAACCCGTGCAGGGCGACGGTGAGCAGGCCCAGGAAAATGATGGCACCGCCCAGCCATTCCGACCGCTTCGGAAAAGAGCGCATCAGCAGGATGCCGAAGAGGATTAGGAAGAGTGTCTCGGAGTTTCCGAACAGCTGCGAGTTGACGGCGAATGTCCGTTCGAGACCGGTGAACCAGAAGACCGGAGCCACCACGCCGTTGAGTACTCCGGCGGTAAAGAGCGGCAGAATAAGGGATGGGCGCACGTGCCGGATTTTCTTCACAATCGGAAAGAATCCGAACGTGAGGATCGCGAAGAGCAACAGCATGATCTCGCTCAGAAAAAGCATGGAGAGCGGCGAGAAGAATTCCGTAAGCTTTTTTCCGAAGGCATTGGTCGTTGAACCAGCGATGATCATCACCGTGAGTGCGATCCAGCCGATTGTGGAGGAGCACAGATGCCTCTGAATGCGCTCAGCTGGCTGCCGAAGGGTTTCGGTGATGGATTGCATGTGCTGTGATCAGGGCTCACTGTTTACAGTCGTGGAAGCGGTACAGGTCATTTGCAATTGGAGGGGCATCCGCGCGGTGTTCCATTTTCCGGCCCTGCATCGCAGCGTTCCCACGATTCCCGGATGCCATTGCCGCACGCGCGGAACGCCAAGGAAGGCCGAGGAACAAGACCGGCATTGATATCATCGAATCCATTTTGATTGCGAGGCACGATATCCATGCTGAATGTCTCAATGCTCGAGCGTCTCTGCGGAGGGACTGTGAGCACGAGGGATCCAATTGCTGATTCATCCGCTGCGTTCCACGGCAGTTCGCATGAGAATTCATTCATCATGACTTGATAGGCCGTGTCTTGATTGCACCGCATGGTATTGCCCACCCCAAGGCCGTACTCTTTCGACGGAAGTGAGATTCTGATATTCACTTTCTGGGGCACAAATTCGCTGAGTGACATTTTGTAGACGAATACTTCCATGGCGACCGTCGTCAATTGTTCCCCGCGCAGGACTCTCTGGACGTCCGGTCCGCTTATGCCCATAGCCAGTTTTAATTCCGTATTGCACATAAATCCGCACCCATCGCGACCCGTCCGGTTCCCGTCGTCGCAGGATTCGCCAAGATGCGCATCGATCCTGCCGTTGCCGCATGCGTAGAACGTTACGCCTGCGCGATTGGATGTGATTTCATTGGTAAATCCCTCTTGAGTATAGGGAATTTCTGCAAGCACTATCTCCGCCGTACTTTCCCGCTCCGGCGGAACCGTGAGGGTGATAGGAGCCGACAGCGACCCGCTTGGGGCGACAGATGGCAGAATGCACGAGAATTCCTTCGCCGAAACCTGATCGCACCGCAACGGGTCCTCCACCCTGAGCGTGTACCGGATCGACGGAAGCGTGATCTTGATGCGCACGCTTGGAGCGACGTATGTTCCCGCATTCATGACAACCAGGTTCATAGAAACATCCGTCAGGTTTTCCCCCCGCCTGACTCGTTCGACGTCCTCTCCCGTAAACCGTGGCTGCAATCGAGTAATGATCCTGCAGCTGTAGCACCCGTCACCAGCCGTCAGATTCCCATCATCGCAGCTTTCTCTCCCCTCCACGATGCCATTTCCGCAGACGGCAGCGCGGCAGATATTCAGACAGCTATCCGTATCGATGACATTCCCGTCATCGCACGTTTCCGTTCCCTCCACGATGCCATTGCCGCATGTAGCTGCGAATGCGGCGGAACTGACTGCGCTTGAGAAGGCGGAAGACGAGCTCATCGTCGATGATGCGCTGGATGAGACGGCTGTCGAGGATGATTGTGCTTCAGACGAAGACGCTGACGAAAGGGAAGACGAAGATGATGCAGAAGACAGGGAACTGGACGGAGAGGAGGCCGCGCTGGAGAGGGAGGAGGATGAGCTTGCTGGCGAGCATGTTCTAAAGACAGTGATGAACTGACTGTTGTTCTGGATATTCCTGTCCTGCGACGCGATCACGGTGGTGTACAGCTTCTGCGCCTTCTGACAGGGAGCGTTCGGTGTCAGTGTGACGGTGAACGTCAGTACCCGGCGGGCGCCTTTTTCAAGATTGCCGAGTGAGCACGCCCAATGGCGGGTACCGCTCGCTATGCACTCTGCAGGGGGTGTGACGACGGTGAATGTGGAGAGTGATGTCAGAACCAGTGTGACGCTGCGCGCGGCAGTCGTTCCGTTGTTGCTCACTTGGATGTTCGAGGTGAATGCATTGAGCGCCGCGTTGTAACGGGTCAGTGCAAAGACAGACACGTCCGTTGCGCTGCTCACCTGCGCGGTGAAGCGCACCGTTCCGAGTTGGATATGCGCGAAAGCGGCAACGGCGAGGAACAATGCAAGGAGAAATGTTCTGCGCGAGGGGTTTTTCATAGTGAATGATGGAATGTGTGTAATACGTATATTATACAATAGTTCTGGAAATTGCGCTACATAGGAAAAGTGCCGATGACACTGGTTTCCGACGTTCTCTTCGTTATGCAATTAGGGATGGCTAGCCAGCCGTAGCTCCACGCAGTGGAGCGAAGGCTGGTGCCGCCGGCTGGAATCGAACCAGCATGCCCGGTAAGGGGCAAGGGATTTTAAGTCCCTCGTGTCTACCATTTCACCACAGCGGCTTTGAAGGATCACTGAGCAGAGTATAGAGCGGGAAGGATAAAGTTAGCAGGGGGGAGGGAAAGTGAGGAAAGGCAGAAAGGCAAGGAACGTAAGGAAGGAAAAGAAATCTTCCTGCCTTTCCTGCCCTTTCTCACCTTCCTCACTTTATATTGGCAGCATTTCCATTTTGTACTTCGGCTGTTCGCGCACGGGTTGCTGCCCCACGGCGAGCGGCTCGCCCGTCTCGGGATCCACTTCCTCGGATAAGACAATCAGGCGTCGTAAGGTCGTTCCCACGGGAGTGCAGGTCATGAGCGTGCTCAGCCTCCGGTCTCCCGGTTGATCGAGCACGTCCACATTGGAGGGTTTCACTTCGTTGATCGAGCGGACAACGTAGCGGTGCTTGTCGCCGCCGTAGTACACCCAGTAGTCGTCTCCCTCCGAGAGCATATGGAGCCGGGCGAAGACCGTTTTGAAGTTTCCCGGGGCCCACGGGTAGTAGGAGCTGTGTCCGGTCACGAAGAAATTGCCTGCCTGTCCGGGTTTTGCCGTACCCGGGTAGTGCACCACGCCTTTTTCGAGGGAGAGCTGGATGTCGTTTTCCACCTGCGTCCAGTCTTCGCGAAGCAACGCTTCGTACGGGGGGATGACGATCGGGACATTCAGGTTCAGCTTGGGGACGATCAACCGATTCTCCGGTGGCCCGACAGGAGGGAGGAAGCTCAAGAGACTGCCGTCATCCTGGCTGCCGGCGGTCGTGAGCATCGGGGATTTCAGCAGTTTCTCGCGAAGTTCGGCAGTCGTACCCGCACCCAGACCTGTCTCCGAACGGATTTCCTGCAGGGGGTCCAAGTTCGGCACAATGATCTGCCAGAAACTCTGGTAATTGAGCGAGACAAACAGCGCGACGAAGAGGGCTGCGAACGTTCCGCCAAAACGGACGGTATCGATCAGGAAGAGCGTGACTCTGCTGTAACGCTTGGGCTCGCGCCTGGGTCTGACCACCCAAACAGGCTGGACGAGGAACGCCCAAAAGTGCTGAGCCGCCGCTCCCAATCCCCGGTAGGCACGCTGCGAGACTGTTCTGCACCCCTCCGCACTCTGACGGTACTGACGCACGCTCTCCTGCAGCAATTCATTGGCGTTGGATGAAGCCTGCGAAGGCAGTGAAACGCACGTGGATCGCAACCAGGGAACCCACGACGGCATTACATACTTTTTCTTTTCGGGCAGGGCTCTTTCAATCCTTCGTTCCACAGTTTTTTGCGGCGCCGGGGCGGGGGCTTCCTGAGCGGTGGGAAGAGAGTCATCCACCGGCAGAATGATATTCCCCTGTGCATCGTAGAGGGCTTCGTGCTGCCGATGCTGGCGTCGATCGAGCGGTATCATGACAGTATACCTGAAAATGACTTTTTGAGCTATATCAAGCGGAGAGCAATCTTAGCAGATTCCAGCACCTCATACAGTTTTCTTCTTGCGGGCTTGCACACTGATGATGCCGCTTCCCACTATTTCCTGTCCCCGGTAGAACACAAGTGCCTGGCCCGGCGTAATGGATTGCACGGGTTTCATAAACTCAAAGAGCCCTGTAGATCGACGAAAAGTGAATGTTCCGCGTTCAGCAGCCGATCGGGCACGGACGCGGGCAGTCAGCCTGATTCTTGTGTTCTCTTTCAGTGCCTGACGTGTAAAGCTGATTGAACGAATAGAAGCATGTTTACTAAGAAGAGCCCTAGAAGGAGCCACAAAAATTGTATTACTTTTTTGATCAATAAAGACGACATGATGAGGGGCATCCTGTCCGCCGATGTGCAGTCCCTTTCGCTGACCGATGGTGTAGAACGGCAGGCCCTCGTGTCTTCCCACTGTCCTTCTGTCCAGAGTCTTGATGGGACCGGCTGAAGCTTCTGTGATGTAGCGACGCAGGAATTGAGCCGGAGACTTTTCGGGTATGAAGCAGAGATCCTGACTCTCCTTGTAGCTCTGGGGATCGAGGGGGAGAGAAAATCTCTTCGCCAGTGCATAGGTTTCGCGCTTCGTCCTGGTACCGAGGGGCAAAAGCGTTCGGGAAAGCTCTTTCTGTGTGAGGCGGGCGAGAAAGTAGCTCTGATCTTTCGTTCTGTCCGTCGCTTCGAGCAGCGCGAAGCCGCCATTCCTCCGGACAATGCGTGCGTAGTGGCCTGTCGCCACTTTGTCGCATCGGAGTTTCTGCGCAAGGCTGAGCAGATGCCTGAACTTGAATGACCGATTGCACTCGACGCAGGGATTGGGCGTGCGTCCGTCACGGTATGCAGCAATGAAAGGATCCACGACTGTGCATTTGAAGTCCGCTGCAAGATCGAGGGTGTGGAGAGGAATGGAGAGTGACTTGCAGACGCTTCTTGCCCGTGCGAGCGTTTGTGTGTCACAGCACTTGGTGGGCAGAACCTTTGCGATTGCAGGAGCCAGAGGATCCTGCCACAACTGGAATCGCACGCCGACCACATCATGCCCCTGCTCTTTGAGCAGGCAGGCTACGACGCTGGAATCCACCCCTCCCGACATGGCGACGAGGACGCGCATGGTGTCATCCTACCTTGATGCGTCTTCCCTTCAATAATTCCCGCGGATTTGCCATAATGCAGGGGTGATTGAGAAACTTCGTGCACTGGCCACCGAGTACGCTCGCATGCAGCTTGAGATGCAGGATCCGGCTGTTCTGGCCGATCCCAGGCGCATGGCTCAGCTTGGCAAGCGCTATAAGGAGCTCGAGAAGCTGGTGTCGCTGCTGCAGGAGTATGACCGTTGTGAGGAGGCCATTGCCTTCGCCGCGAAGGTGACCGAGGCTGATTTGAAACAATTGGCCGAGGATGAAGCTGCGCATGCTGTGGCACGTAAAGAGGAGCTTCTGAGTGGCATGCGCTCGTTTCTTGTTCCCAGGGATCCGCAGGATGAGCGCAATGTGATTCTGGAGGTCCGTGCGGGCACTGGCGGGGAGGAGGCGGCGCTCTTCGCCGCAGAGCTGCTGCGGATGTATCTGCGTTACGTCGAACAGAAACGATGGAAGTCCGAGCTGGTCAGCAAGACGGATGCGGAAGGAGGGGGCATCAAGGAAGCAGTTGTGCGCATCGAGGGACCTGCCTTCGGGGACTTCAAGTTCGAGTCCGGCGTGCACCGCGTGCAGCGGATTCCCGAGACGGAGAAGAAGGGTCGCGTGCACACTTCGGCGGCCACCGTTGCCGTGTTGCCCGAGGCGGAGGAGGTGGATATTGCAATCCGTCCGCAGGACCTGAGGATCGATACATTCCGGAGCGGCGGCGCCGGCGGGCAGAACGTCAACAAGGTCGAGAGCGCCATCCGCATTACGCACATTCCCACGAACACGGTGGTGGCCTGCCAGACCGAGCGCAGTCAGCAGCGCAACCGCGAGATCGCGATGAGTTTACTGCGCAGCCGCATCTTTGAGGCCGAGCGCGAGAAGCTGGCGAAGGAGCGCGGCGAAATGCGGGCGGGGCAGATCGGTTCGGGCGACCGCAGCGAAAAGATCCGCACCTACAACTTTCCGCAGGATCGCGTGACCGATCACCGCATCAATCAGAACTTCAGCAATCTGCCTGCGGTCATGGAAGGCGGCCTGGGAGCGATTATCGAGGCGTTGAAACAGGCTGATCAGGATCGGAGAGTGGCTTCCGCACTCTAACGCTTTTTGACTTCATCCGCTTCTCTCTCTTTTTGTGCGATGACGCTCGTGATTGCGTTCGTGGTCGCAGCGATGAGCGCGGCGATCGTTGTTGCCGTCGTGACTTCTGCTTCCACGATGAAGTGATCGACAGTGCACTGGCGCCTATCGAGCAGGGATTGCACGTCCTGCTCGACTTCGATGAGGATATCAGGAATATCAAGGGAATCTGCGCCCAGCTCTGCGAGTTGAAGTGTTTCATCTGCCAAACTCGCTCTTTCAACATACAGGTGATCGCGCAGTGCGTCCTTCACAATCCGACGTGCCTCCGCTTCAGCGTCCAATCTCTGCATAAAAATATTATGATAAAATATCATATAAATGTCAACTATTCACCAGTTGAATATTAGCGTGGCCGGATGGTCTGCATCAAAGCAATTCGCTGATGAATGAGTGATGCCGTTCCGATATCTGCACGATGACGCACGGGTCCCTTCACCTGCCTGCAGAACTCTTCGGCGATCTTCTCCGCCTCCGCGAGGTCTGTGCCGACGCCCACGATCCCGGCGGTTCGCGATCCGCCCACATGCAGGATGCCCTGTTCGTCTTCCGCGATGTCTCCAAAAAAGAGACGTGCGTTCTTGGGTACAGGCGGAAAGCTCACCACGGCGCCCTTTTGGTCTTTGCTGACGGGATAACTTTCGGGGGTGAGGTATTTGCAGACCGTGGCTTTGTGCTCGAATTGAACGAGGTCTTCGGTGAGCGTGCCCTGCGTGATGGCCTGACAGATCGAAACAAGGTCAGAAGAGAGGAGCGGGAGCACATTCAGCGCCTCGGGGTCGCCGAAGCGCGCGTTATACTCAATGACCCGGATTCCGTCTTTCACAGCGATGAATCCTCCGTACAGAATTCCGCGGTACGGTTCGCCGCATTCCTTCAGCAGTGCCTGGGCAGTGAGACGATTGATCTCCTTCGCGCGCGCGAGATCGGATGCAGCGAGGAAGGGGAGTGAATGATTCGCATCCGTGTAGGTGCCCATGCCGCCCGTATTGGGGCCGGTATCTCCTGCGTAGGCGCGCTTGTGATCCTGGATCGCGGGCATATCGATCACTTGTGTGCCGGACACGAATGAAAGCAGGCTGAATTCCACGCCGATCAGTTTCTCCTCGATCACGACGCGCCCTCCCTCATCGATGCACTCTCTGGCGTACTGCATGCCTTCTTCGATGGTGGCCAGATGTTCGCCGCTCACTTTGACCCCTTTGCCGCCCCTGAGCGCGTCATACTTCACCACGTAGTTTCCCTGTAATTCTTGTGCAATATATTTGTTCAATTCTTTTGGCTCGTACGAGGTAAAAACGCGGTACTTGGGTACTGAGTCGGGAATGAATTTTTGCAGCAGGTCACGTGCGAAACTCTTGCTCGATTCGATACGTGCGAGGGATTTTTTCGGCGCGACAGTGGGGATACCCGCGGCTTCCAGCAGGTCAGCAAGGCCGCCACCGATCGGATCATCCGGGCCGACGATGGCGAGATCGGGCTTCGCCTTCTTTGTGATATCCATCACCCACGGAAAATCGAGGAGAGAACCGACGTGCAACTCTGCGGAGAGGCGCTTCAGTCCGGGATTCTTGGTCGTGCAAACGGAAATAAGTTCCGGCTTCTGCGGACTTCTCGAAAGCGCATCGGCGATGGCGTGTTCGCGGGCGCCGGAGGCGACGAGGAGGATCTTCATAACTACACCAAGGCCAGCATCTTCTGATTGTCCCCTTCCTCTTCATCGTTCTGGAAGGACTCTCGTGTACTGTTGCGGCAGCTGCCGAGTTCCTTGAGCAATTTGGGCGTCACTTCGGGGGTGGGGTACTTTTTGGTGAAGCATCCTTCGCTGAAGTGTTTGATCTTGGGGTTTCCGTACCAGATGGCTTTGTGCATATCCTCGACGGTGCCGTAGAAGAGGCCGTCGGCTTTGATGTACTTGCGGATCTCTTCCACGGACATGTTTGCACCAATGAGTTCCTGGGTGGTGGGCAGGTCGATGCCGTACGGATCGGGGCTGATGATGGGAGGAGACGCCGAGGCGAAATACACTTTCTTGGCGCCGGCCTCGCGCACCAGCTCCACGATTTTCTTCGAGGTGTTGCCACGCACGATGGAGTCATCGACCAGCAGGACGGACTTGCCTTTGAATTCAAGTTCGATCGGATGGAGCTTGAAGTGCAGGCTGCGCTTGCGCATGTTCTGCCCCGGCATAATGAAGGTGCGGTGGATGTAGCGGTTTTTAATTAAACCCTCGCGGTAGCGCACGTTGAGTTTGCCCGCGAGCCCGGCCGCCACGGGACGACCCGTATCCGGCACGGGCACCACGGAATCGATGTGGATGCCGGCTGCCTTGATCTGCCGCGCGAGCGCCTCACCCATGCGGACGCGCGCCTTGTACACGTTCACACCGTCGATGGTGGAGTCGGGTGCCGCGAGGTACACCCACTCGAAGATGCAGGGGTTGAGCTCGCCGTGCCGGACCTGCCGGGAGTGCAGACGGTTCTTGTGGTCGATGAAGACCACTTCGCCCGGGCGCACGTCGCGTATAAATTCAAAATCAAGCGCGGGGAACGCGGAGTTTTCTGAGGCGATGATGTACTCCTCTTTCATGCCGTACTTGCGTTTGCCGATTTGAAGAGGCCGGATGCCGTGTGGATCGCGGAAGCCGACGATTCCCTGACCGCCGATCAGCGCCACGGCGGAGTAGGCGCCCTTGCAACGCTTGTAGACGCTCTTCATGGCGCTGAAGACCTGGTCGGGCGTCAGGCGCCCCTTCGGCCGCTGATTGCGAATCGCAACGGAGAGGACATTGAGCAGCACTTCGGAATCAGAATTCGTGTTGAGATGGCGGTACTCTTTCTCGAGCAGAAACTTGCGAAGCTCCGCGGCGTTCGTCAGGTTGCCGTTGTGTGCCAGAGCGATGCCAAAGGGTGTTGAGACGAAAAAGGGCTGCGCTTCGAATTCGCTGGAGCAGCCTGCGGTGGGGTAGCGCACGTGCCCGACCCCCATGGTGCCGCGAAGGCGAAGCAGAGACTTGTCGTGAAAGACATCCTGCACGAGTCCGTTTGCTTTCTTCAGATGGAATTGGTTGTTATAGGTGATGATTCCTGCTGCATCCTGACCGCGATGTTGGAGGAGAATGAGGCCGTCATAGAGATCCTGAATCACATCTCTGAACCCGGCGACTGCAATTATTCCGCACACGAGAGGATTAGGGGGTAGGGGGTAGGGCGTAGGACACGCTCAAGCAGACCTTGCGGAGCGAAATCCGGAAGGCCGAAAAGCAGGGAAACGGTGTTTCCACGTATGCATTTTACTCAGAATGCGACGCACCGCAAGTTCTTCGACTCATTTCTGCAACTGACGCTCCTTCGCGCGAACGCAGTTGCGAATCAAGGAAGCAACAGTCATCGGCCCGACACCGCCCGGAACCGGCGTGATGGCGGAGGCTTTCTCTGCAACCGATGCATCGCAATCTCCCACGAGCCCCGCATCGGTCTTGTTCATGCCGACGTCGATGACCACAACGCCCTCTTTCACCATGTCACCGGTGATGAGGTTTGCCTTGCCCACGGCGACGATCAAAATGTCGGCCTGTCGTGTCAGATCGGCGAGATTCTTCGTATGGTGGTGGCAGACCGTTACGGTGGCATCGCGGTTCAAGAGCATCACGGCGATGGGCTTGCCCACGGTATTGCTGCGACCCACGATCACGACGTGCCTGCCCTTCACCGGAATTTTGTAGTGTTCCAGAAGAATGACGATGCCGCCGGGGGTCGCGGGCGGCAGGTGTTCAAATTCCACCGAGAGGAACATCTTGCCCAGGTTGTATGCGCCGAAGCCGTCGATGTCCTTCTTCGGATCGATCGCCTTCACGATCTCGGGAACATGCGCTTGCAGCGCTGGAGGCAGGGGAACCTGCACGATGAATCCGGTGACATCCGTATCGGTATTGAGTTTCGTCACGATGTCCATCAGGGTAGCCAGCTCCGTGTCTTCCGGCAGGTGGATGTGCTCACTGCGCATGCCCACCGCCTCGCAGCTCTTGAATTTCTGCTTGATGTAGCTGGCACTTGCCGGATCATTGCCCACCTGCACCACAACCAGTTTGGGATCGAGCTTCTTCACCTTGGGCTTGAGGGTCAAAAGGAGCGCATCCGCTGCTTCCCGTCCGGAGAGGATTTGTGCTGGCATTGCATTGCCATGATAGAGGGAGGAAATGTTGCTGTGAACGGCCATTTCTACTTTTTTGTCTGCTACGCTGTCAGGGATGGCGATAGCGACGCGTCAGCACAGGTTCGGGGAGCTCTTTCCGTCAGCGCCTGCGTTCCGCTGGCGGCAGGCGGAAGCGGCGCTCTTTCAGCCCGATGCAAAGGGGTGGGGGAGTGTCTCGGTCTTTCCCAAGGCGATGCGTGAGGAAGCGGAGGCGAAGATTCCATGGATGTCCGTCGCGCTCGATCGGATGTTCGAGAGCAGGGATCAAGAAACACTCAAGGCGGTGCTCTCGACGGAAGACCATTTGCTCTTCGAGACCGTGCTTATGGGGAATGCCCGGGAGCAGTGGACGGTGTGCGTGTCGTCACAAGTGGGATGCGCCATGCGCTGCGCGTTCTGCGCCACGGGGGCGATGGGACTCAAGCGAAGTCTCAACGAGGACGAGATCACCGATCAGCTGCGGTTCTGGCAGTCATTTCTCCGGGAGCGGCCGGAAGCCGATGCGCGCATCAGTAACGTTGTCTTCATGGGCATGGGCGAGCCGCTCACGAATGTGGACAATGTGAAGCAGGCCATCCGCACGTGGGTGGACAAGACCGACATCGGCCCGACGCACATCACGGTCTCCACGGTCGGGGTTCTGCCCGCGATGGATCAGTTGCTGGAGGATAAGGACTGGCCATCGGTGCGGATTGCGATTTCGCTTCACAGCGCGGATCAAACCGAGCGAGAAAAGATTGTGCCAAGTACCGTACCGCACTTTTTGGACAAACTTGCGGACTGGTGCCGGCGCTACCGCCAGATCCTCGGCAACCGTCGTCACCATCTCACCTTCGAGTACACGCTGATCAGCGGCGTCAACGACACCCCGGAGCAGGCGGAAATGCTTGCGCGGTTCATTGAGCGGTGCGGCAAGCCGAAACTGAATGTCATTCCACTGAATCCCGTTTCAGGGAAACCCTTCACCGCAAGCGATCAGAAGAGGATTGAGCTGTTCAAGCAGGTGATTCTGCGTCACGGGATTGACGTGATGCAGCGCCGAACCATGGGGGATGACATTGCGGCGGCCTGCGGTCAGCTCGCGACTGGGGAACAGCCGCATATGATTTGATGTGCAATCATTTTTGCAAGGAGCACATTCTTTTGCTGGTTCCTTTCGTACTTTCTTTGTCAGGGCGACAAAGAAAGTACCAAAGAAAACGCTCCGCCTATGGCCCTCTCCGCTATCGCCGCCACATAGTCGGGTTTCCGGGATTATGTGTGTTGTATTGTTTCGAACCGGTTTTGTTTCTGTAGGTGTTTCGCCGTTATTTTATTTGCACGTGTCTGTAGATCACTTCGGCCACTTCCTCCAGTGATCCGGAGGTATCGATGACGCGGATCAGAGGATCTTCCGCCGCGAGGAGCTTGTAGGCGTCGTAGACCTTGTGCTGGAGCTCCGTGCGTTCCAGTGCATCCGTCTGATCGCGCCGGGTCATGCGTTCCTGCAGGACTGCGAAGGGCGGGAGCAGGAAGAATGTTTCGTCAGGTCGAATAAATTTTTTGTTCATCTCGTCCAGTTGCGCCCGCGAAATGCCGAGGGCAAAACCGTAGGCGATGGTCGAGTGAAAGTAGCGGTCCGAAATCACCGTTGTCCCCCGGGCGAGTGCCGGTTCGATCACCTGCTCAAGGTGCCACGTGCGGTCTGCGCAAAACCGGCTCTGTAGATCGAAGGGCGAGAAGGATTTTCCCGCGCGCAAGTCGCTGCGGATAGCCGATCCGATGGGTCCGTCGGTGGGCTCGAACGTGCACAGGACGGGGAGTTTTTCGCGGGCCAGGCGGTCTCCGAGCAGCTTCACATGCTTGGTTGTTCCCGCTCCGTCGGGTCCTTCGAGGACAATGAATTTTCCGCGCATTGGGCGTCAGTATACGCCAAAGCCGCATGTTGAAATATAGGTCAAAATGTTGTATAATTACTAGAAAGACACATGAACTTCCTCCGTGCGATCTCCGGCCTTCCCGGGCTTCTCAAACGGCCTGCATTCGTGGCCCAGGTCATCGCGACGGATTTTCTGCCGTGGGTCCTCTGGGAGGAGCCGAAGAACATCCTGCGCGGGTACTTCGCGTACGCCAGAGCGTTCTCGGAAATTCTGTCCGTGCCGTTCCTGCTCAGGTCGCTCATGAGTCCCTGGAAGGGTATTGCGGAGGAGATGCCGAGCATCGTCCGGTGGGACCAGTTTCTGCAGGCGTTCTTCGTCAACCTGGTGACGCGGATGATCGGCATGGTCATCCGGTTGGTCGCGATCATCCTCTCCCTCGTCCTGCAGGTTTTGCTCTTCGCGCTATTCGTTGTGCTCTTCGTGGGATGGTTCGTCTTCCCGCTTGTCGCGATCGGCATTCTCGCCGTTGTGTTCATCATTGTCTGACATGGCCTCTACGATCGATATCACCGGCACACGCACCTGCCTCGCAGCCATCCTGACCGGGCTCTTTTTCAGCCTGGCGACGTGGCTCGGCACGGCGGTGCTGTTCGGCGCCATCTTCCTGTTCGCGGAAGAGAGCAGCCAGTGGACGGCGGCGGGGCTGCTGGCCGCACTGATCCTTGCCGCACTCTTCATCATCCGGCGCTTCATCGTAGACCGGTTGGGGGACGATGCGCACCTCGCGCTCAATGCAAAGACAGCGGCGGACCGCCTGCCGCTCGATCTGGTCGTGCACCTGCATGATTTCACTTCTGTTTCCACAGCAGAGCTGCTGCGATCTGCCCTGACATCTTCACGCGGCAGATTCCTGCTCGCACAGATGGCCGCGCGGCCCGAGGTGGCGTGGGAGTGCCTGCGCGAAACCGCCCAGGACCTCGATGCGTCCGCGTTCCTCGATGAGGCAGCGCAGCGTCTGCCGGAGTTTGGCAAGAAAATGATTTCAGCGCCGTACATTCTGTACCTGCTCTTCGAGAAGAGTCCGTTGTCCGCGGAATTCCTGAATGGTCTCGATCTCTCTCTGCAGGATCTGAAGGCCATGCTCACGTGGGAGAAATTCCACACGCTCATGCCCAAAAAACATATGATGTTCAGTCCGCACGTGCTCATCCGCACCTTCGGCGGGCTCGAGAAATCATGGATGCTGGGGTACACGAGTGCGTTAGACCGTCTCACGAGTGAAATCACCAGCGAAATTCTCTGGAAGGATGACCGTTCTGTGCTCCTGCACGCGCCGATGATCGAAGAGGCGCACCGCATCCTCGCGCGGCAGGCGAATCACAACATTCTCGTGGTCGGGCCGCAGGGAGTGGGCAAAACGACATTTGTGGAAAATGCCTTGTATCAACTTCGCCGCAGCGAGGTGAAAGAATCAAAATCCACGACCAGGATCCTCACGCTCAGGACCGCGGAGTTGCTGTCGGGCGGCGCGCCCTCCGACACGTTCCTGCTGCAGGCGCTCCGGCAGGCAGAGAAGACGGGGCACTACGTGCTGGTCATCGAGAATATTGCGCTGCTGCTTGCGTCCGCCGATTCCAAAGTGCTGACGGTGCTGCAGAAACTGCTGGAGACGAAGAATATTTCGGTGATCGGCATTGCGCGTACAGAGGATTATCACGACGTCATCAAGCGCTCCACGGCGGTCGAGAGTCTCTTCTCGGTGTTGCCCCTGGAAGAACCGAAGGACGAGGAAATTCTGGCGGTCCTGATGGAGCAGCACTTCCGTCTGGAGCATGCGCTCCACGTTACGGTCACGTACAAGGCACTGCAGGCCATTCTCACGCTCACACGCCGCTATCTCGGCAGGGGAGCATTCCCCGGCAAGGCCGTTTCTGTCATGACGGATGCCATGGCGGCCGCGCACAAGGCGCGGGTGAGCGCCGTCATCGAGCCGCACATTCGCGAGATCGTTTCGCGCACCTCGCACGTGGACGTGACGGACGTGAAGGAAGGTGAGCGTGACCGGCTCCTGAAGCTCGAAGAGACGATGCGCGCCTCGGTGATCGGACAGGAGGTCGCGGTGCATGCGGTGGCCAGCGCCCTCAAGCGTGCGCGCCTGGATGTCGGCGCCGGCAAGCGGCCGCTCGGCACGTTCCTCTTTCTGGGTCCCACGGGAGTCGGCAAGACGCAGACCGCCAAGACGCTGGCCGAGGTGTACTTCGGCGCCGCGGACCGCATGATCCGCCTCGACATGAACGAGTACTCCACCGAAGCCAGCATCGAGGGCATTCTGGGATCGCCGCAGGCCGGCAAAGATCATGCCGAGGGGTTCCTGACCAAGCGCATTCAGGATCAGCCGTTCTCGCTGCTGCTCCTCGATGAAATGGAGAAGGCACATCCCTCCGTCGTCAACCTGTTCCTGCAGGTGCTGGATGAAGGCGTGCTGATCGACCATCACGGGGTGAAGACGGATTTCCGCAACACGATCATCATCGCGACCTCGAATGCCGGAGCGCTCTTCATCCGGGATTTCGTATCAAAGAATCCCACGGTGGACCCCGGGACCTTCAAGAAGGCGGTAACCGATACGGTCCTTGCCCAGAAGATCTTCTCGCCTGAGTTCATCAACCGCTTCGACGAGGTCGTTGTGTTCCAACCGCTCTCGCTTGCGGATGCCACGAAGGTGGCGTTCCTGCAGATCCGGGAAGTGGTCGCCGATATCCTGAAGAAGCGCGGCATCATCGTTCAGGTGGAGGAGCCGCTCATCCGGCAGATCGTTGCGCGCGGCTACAGCGCGGAATTCGGCGCACGTGCCATGCGGCGCGTCATCACGCAGGAGCTCGAAGATCGCATTGCCGAGGAGCTGCTCAAGCGTGACCTGAAGCGCGGTGAAACCATCGTGATCGGGCTGAAGGCGCAGTAGCCAACAGCACGCTCACTCGCCCATGCCCGTATAGCGCTGGACCTTCTCGAGGCTGGGATGGTAGTTCCCTTGCATGGCCCTCCGGTTCTTCCATCCTTCCAGAAGCATCGCATCGTGACCGGCGGGGATATCGATGCCGCCCGGTTTCGGAAACGTCTGCTGGTATGGCCGTTCCACGTTGGCGCGTGAGAAGGAGGAGCCGGTGTGCCCGCGCACTTTCGCCATCGCCTGCAGCAGGGAGCGGGAGGTTTCGGGGGAATGCCCGCCCGAGAGAAAAACCACCAGCAGTTCCTCGGGGATCTCGGCACGTTCGCAGATGCGCTGCCAGGCTTCTGCGCTCGCTTCGGGAATAATCCGCTCGCCGCTCGCACTCCCCGGGGCCGGGAAGCTCGTCTTGATGGCATAGGGGTGATCACTCAAGCCTTCGCGGCTGATGCCGTCGATCATTCCCCCAAGAACACGCGTCATAAGTTCTTCATTCTCCTGCAGTGTTCCGGCATTGTCCTTGGCGAACTCGGGCTCGAGGATCGCCATCATCTGCCCGTTTTTCGCCGCCTTCCGTTGGACCTGCACCATCTGGTCGGCCGCATCGTCTGCGTGGCCCTTGCCGCAGGTGATCGTGGTGCGCGTCTTGATCAGGTGTACGCCCCACTTTTCGACAAGCTCGCGCATCCCGACGCACAACTGGTCCAGCTCTGTTGCGAGACCCGTGTTCTTGTCGAGCCCGAGCTTTTTGCCGATGACGAGGACGTTGCTGTCCCGAAGGGAATCCTGCAGGGGCTTTCCATCCGGTCCGACGAGTGAGAAGAGATCGTCGTGCACGATCGCCGCGCCGAAGTACTGATTGAGACCCGGTGTCGTCGCCAGCATCACACGCGCGGCCTTTGCTTTCTCCTGAAAGTCCGCTTCATCCCCGATGGGCACGCCGAATTGCTGCATGTGCTTGCGATGGGTTCCTTCACTCTGGTCCATGGCGAGGAAGTGCGGCGGACGGTTGGGGTCCTGCATCGCCTGTACGGTTTCTGAAAAGGTGAGCTTCTGGGGATCTTCCGGCAGAGGAGTGAGTTCGCATGGTTCGGACATGGGAGAGGAGGGAAGTGGGAAACCGAAGACAGGTTGCCCATGGTATGGCAGATTCCTTTCCCGTGCGGTTGCCTATGGTATGCGAAGTGACCCGTCATCCCATTGTGGACACGGGCAAGCCCTGCAGCGGGGGGAGGGGATGTCTGGTTTTCTAGACTTCGTGAAAGACCTGCGTGCTCCGTTTCCTGAACACGAAGACGAAGAGCATCCATGCGAGGAAGATGAGTCCGCTTCCTACGATCGTGGGGAGCCCCGGATGCAGGGTGGCGATGACACCGGCGATAATCGGGGGCAGGGCCATGGCGAGTGCCTGGAGGGACTGGTTGATGCCCAGCACTTCGCCCTGTGATTCGGGCCCGGCCAGATTCGAGACGATGGCGGTGGCGTTGGGGTGTGTGAGGCCGTTACTGACCGCGATGAACGGGAAGACCAGGTAGATGAAGGCGACGCGTTCAGGCAGCAGCAGGAAGGGGAGCGATGCCGCGAGGGTGAAGGCCGACACGCTCACGATCTGCTCGGACGAAAATCGCCGCGAGAGCGGTCGGTTGATGAGCCCCTGCGTGATGGCGATCCAGAGCCCCATGTACGCATACAGGTTGCCGATGTCGCTCTGCGTGAAGTTGAAGCGCTCGATGAGCATGACCTGAAAGAACTGCGTGAAGAAATTGAACCCCAGCACGAGCAGGAACGAGACGAAGAGAATCGTCCTCAGGTGTGGAAACTGGAATGCGCGGCGGATGTTCCGAAAGCCGGTGAAGAGACTGATGCGCGTGCTCGTGCGGGTATGGAGCGTCTCGGGCAGGAACCGTACTACCAGAAGGATGTTGAGCCCCGCGAGGATCGCTGCGGCCCAGAAGGGGGTCGATGACGTGAACCACGGAAGGACGGTGGGATCCGCCAGCTTGCCGCCCATGAAGGGACCCAAAATGAAGCCGAGGCCGAAGGCCATGCCGATCAGGCCGAAGTTGCGTGCTTTCTCTTTGGGCTCGCTGACATCTGCAATGGCGGACTGCGCAGCCGAGATGTTGCCGCCCGTGAAGCCATCCAAAGCGCGGCTGAGGAAGATCAGCCACACCTGTCCTGTCACGATGCCGTATCCGGTGAGCAGATAGCCCAGGAGTGTGCCGCAGAGGGCGATCATGATGATTCTGCGCCTGCCGTAGCGGTCCGAGAGGGCGCCGAAGATGGGCGCGCCAAAGAACTGGGCGAGGGGGTACGTGGCGACCAGAAATCCGTAGAGGATCGTCCGGGTTTCGAGTGACATGCCCGGGGGCAAAATCCCCGAGGGGCTGATCAAGAGCAGCGCCAGAATCGGGATCGCGAGACCCATACCCAAAAGATCCAGAAAGATCGTGAAGAAGAGGGTCCAGAGCACGGTACGGGGATGCTTCGGTTTGGTCATGGGGAGGTGCCAGTGTAGCGGAAGCGACATCAAGAAAGAATGTCACCCTGAGGAGCGGGCAGAGCGGGTGTCTCGAAGGGTGGTCAATTTCAGTTCGGGTTCGGATACTTCTGCGGGTGCAGCACGGGGTCTTCCAGGTGCAGAATGGCCTTCCATTGTTCGCGCACTGCGGGGATCTTCAGCGCATCATCCACGCGCTTTGCCGTGGCCAGCTCCTTTTCCGAGGCAGCCGTTTTCGACTCCATCACGTGCAGGTACGTCGCCACGTCATCAGGATGGAGCTCGGGAATGTTTTCGGGGGTGGGGGAGGCAGGTGAAACCATCAGAATAGTATACAGGATTTTGGCTTATTTGTCTTCTCTTTCCACCTCCCGGCGCTAGAGTGATTCGCTCTTCCCATTTCTCTATGCCCAATCGTCGTGTGTTTCTTGTTGATGACAGCGCTCGCGAAAGGCAGGAGGTTTCTGATGATATCCATACTTTCTGCGGTGAGGATGTCGAGATCGTGACTGAGGGCGAAGTCGGAATGGCGATTATCGCGTTTCGTCGGCTCATGGCAGAGGGCATCGGTCTCGATGCGGCCATTCTCGATTATCAATTGGAAGACCGAATGACCTCCAAACCTCTCTATCGCCAGATGCTTGCGCTGGCCCCTGAATTTGCCAGTCAACGTGTGGCACTTCGTACCTCCTTAGGCGAAGAAGAGGTGCGCGGAATGTTTGCCGAAGATGGTCTTCCATTTCCGCCGAAGTATCTCTCGAAGGGGCACCTCAGGGACATGCTTGAATGGCTCAAGTCCCTGCCGCCGGTGAAGTGAGTTGAAGTGTCACCCTGCCTGCCTCATTCCCAGCCCCTTCGTCACATTTTGCACATAACCTCCATTTATTTTTTGAACTGCGGGAATTTAATCTGTGGTTGAGCAAATTTTAATTGATTAAGGAATTTAATGTCATTTTCATCAAATGGTTCAAACAAACGATATTTTTGATCGCAATTAAGCACTAATTTTTTTCCTATCAATGAGTTGTACTGTTTACCCGTAAGTGGGTCAGTAAAGTTTATTGAAAATATAATATAATCGGGATACTGCTTTTTGTATGTCCATAAAACATTGAATAGTCCTAATGGCAGAGTTTTGCCCGCGCTTAACTCATTGAAAGAACTTGTTGGTAGATCAGGTGTAACTTTATTTATGGGATTTGTATCTCTAACAAGAAATTTAATTGTGAGATTTGATGCCGATCTTTGCCCCTCGTTTTTAAATTCGAAATTACATAAAAAAGTCGAGGAATTATTATCAAAGGATATGTCATAGTCATTCAAAACTATATTCGCTTTTTTCATTTCAAAATCAGCTTTTGTAATTTGTGAAGTATCATAATTAATGACCACAGAAAAAATTGAAACAAGTAAGGCAATAATGCCAATTACTCTGGAGGTTTCGTCGATTTGCTTTGCGGCTTTCATATGAATAGGGCCGCCTTGCGGCGGCCCCTTAAGTAGCTAGAAATCCATTCCTCCACCTCCGCCACCCGGCATCTGCGGCATCGGCTCCTCCTTCTTCGGGATCTCCGTGACCGCTACTTCCAGTGTGAGGAACATGGAAGCAACTGAGGCGGCGTTCTCGAGCGCACTGCGGGTGACCTTCTTCGGGTCGATCACGCGGGCCTTCACCAGATCCTCGTACTTGCCCGTGAGCACGTTGTAGCCGTCTGCTCCCTTGAGTCCCTTCACCTTCTCGAACACGACTTCGCCCGTGATGCCGGCGTTGTCTGCGATCTGGCGGCAGGGGGCACTGAGCGCGTCACGCACGATGTCGATCCCTATCTGCTCGTCTTCGTTCTCCGACTTGAGCTTGCTGAGTGCTGGGATGGCGCGGATGTAGGCCGTGCCTCCGCCCGGGACGATGCCTTCTTCGGCTGCGGCGCGCGTGGCCGAGAGGGCGTCTTCGACGCGGTGCTGTTTCTCCTTCTGTTCGACTTCCGTGGCTGCTCCCACCTTGATGACGGCGACTCCGCCGGAGAGCTTGGCCAGACGCTCTTGCAGCTTCTCTTTGTCGAAATCGGATGTCGTCTTCTCGAGCGAGATCTTGATCTCCTTCATACGCTGCTCGATATCCCCCTTCTTGCCGTGTCCGTCGATGACGAGGGTCTTATCCTTGTCCGCGACCACTTTGCGCGCGCGGCCCAGATCCTCGATTGTTGCACTCTCCAGCTTGAGCCCCACCTCTTCGCTGATCATGCGGCCTCCCGTGAGGGCGGCGATGTCCTTCAGAATTTCTTTGCGGCGGTCACCGAAGGCGGGGGCCTTCACGGCGAGGGCCGAGAATGTGCCGCGGAGTTTATTGACGACCAGTGTGGCCAGTGCCTCACCTTCGACGGTCTCGGCGATGATCACGAGCTCCTTGCGGCCGCGCTGGGCCAGTGCCTCCAAAAGCGGCAGGATCTCCTGGATCGAGGTGATCTTCTTATCCGTGATGAGGATGTACGGGTTCTCGTACGCGGCCTCCATGCGGGCCGGATCCGTGATGAAGTACGGCGAGATGTACCCGTTCTCGAACTGCATGCCTTCCACCAATTCCTTTTCAATGCCCAGCGTCTGACCGGCCTCCACCGTCACGACGCCATCTTTGCCCACTTCGTCGATGATCTCGGCGATCACGTCGCCGATCTCGCTGTCCTGCGCCGAGATGTTGGCGACTGCCGCGTACTCCTCCTTCTTCGAAACGACTTTCTTCATCGCCTCAAGTTCGTGGTTCACGGCTTGAACTCCCTTCTCGATGCCCTTTTTGATGGCGATCGGGTTACTGCCCGCATTCAGATGCTTGAGACCCTCTTCCATCATGGCGAAGGCGAGCACGGTGGCTGTCGTGGTGCCGTCACCGGCGGCGTCGTTGGTCTTGGTCGCGGCCTCGCGCACCAGCTGTGCGCCCAGATTCTCGAACGGATCCTCGAGGTCGATTTCCTTGGCGACGGAGACGCCGTCTTTGGTGACGGTCGGTCCGCCATACTTCTTCTCGATCACGGCGTTGCGGCCCTTGGGGCCCATGGTGGCGCGCACGGCCATGGTGAGCTTTTCGACGCCCTTGAAGATCTTTTTGCGTGCTTCATTTCCGAAGAGGAGTTGTTTGGCGGGTGACATAACGATAGGGGGGAGGGGAGTTAGGGAACGAGGGAAGTAGGGAAATCGGGAACTCGGGAGAAGGGACTATTTCACTTTGCCGAGGATGGAATCGAGATGCAGGACTTTGACTTCGACATCTTTGCCGCTGACATCCTTCAGCTTCACGTCGTCGCCGGCGTACTTGCCGAAGAGCACGCGATCGCCCACTTTCAGGAAATCAGAAGGGTTCGCCACGGGCTTGCCTTCGTTCATGATGCCGCCCTTGCCCAGCGCGACGACGACGCCTTCCTGCGGTTTCTCGCCGGAGGCCGTATCGGGGATCACGATGCCCGAGGCCGTCACCTGCTCTGCGGGCAGGGGATGCACGACCACGCGGTCACCCAGCGGTTCGATATTTACTTTCAGTTGCGGAATGGCTGCCATAGAAGAGGAAGGGGAAAGGGAGCGTAGAGAAGAATGTGGCGTCGACGCAGTGACGCCGTTAGCAGTCGGCATTTTAGAGTGCTAATCGGATCAGTCAAGGGGCGCCCCAAAATGACAGGAGGATTTTCTTGAAGTGACGGAAGATGATCACTAGAGTGCCGCGGCAATTTTTGTGGAAACACCACATTCCTCTGTTGCTGGCCCGATGGTCTCCCGTGCTCCCGACGGAGTGAGGAAGCTTACGGAGCAGGCCATCCGGAGTCTGAGTGATGCCGTCGGGTGTATCGATTCATCCACGCACCAGACGATCAACGAGGACATGCTGGACGCATTCGGTCATCCCCTCGGGCAGGTGAGCGTCCGTGTCATTCCGAACGGGCATCTGGCGCGTGTGGACGTGCTGCTGCACGGTGTGCCGGCACACGTCAAAATCCTGCTCATGTCGATGGTTCTCGAGGAGCTCCGCGGACAACAGTTCAAAGGAGTGTGGCAGGCACACCCCCTCCTCTGTCGCTTTACGGTGCCGAAGGAGATGAGGCTGTTACTGGGAGCTGAGGCCCCGGCTCGCGCTGCCGTTCCCTCTGTGGAGCGGACGGTATGTTCTCTCACGCTCGATTACCTCGAACAGATACAGGAACGTTTGGAGGGCGGATCCGAGCGGAAAGGGGGGAGCAGGCGCTGAGTCCCGGCATCGCAAGATACACAATCGCGGTTGCTGTCTATTGTTTTCCGGTGCCCGTCTTTCGCATAATTCATCGATTTCCTCCCCAATTCATATTATGCGCATGCCTCGTTCGTTTTCTTTGCTCTCCATGTTCTGTGCCGGGCTGATCCTCGGCGGAGCCGGCGTGGGGATAGCGGCCACCATCCGCGGCTCATCCATTTTCTCAGACGTTCCCGAAGGGGCGTTCTTTGATGAGGCGGTCGGTGAGATGTATTCCGTCGGCGTGATCCAGGGGTACAGCAACGGGAATTTCGGTCCCAATGATTTCGTCACCCGCGGCCAGATCGCCGTGTTGATGAAGCGTCTGCGCGATGACATCCGGGGATCGGGAGGAGCCCAGTCCAGCTCCACGCAGTCTTCCAGTTCCTCTTCGAGCAGCTCATCCTCCAGCAGTTCCACCTCCTCGAGTTCCAGCTCCAGCTCGACCGCGCCGAATGAATTCGGTGCCTTCCGCTTCTCGAGCACCACGTTCAGCCTCCCTGAGGCGGTTTCCGCACTCACGGTGAGCGTCGAGCGTCAGGGCGGATCCAAGGGGGCCGTCACGGTCAAATATTCCGTGAAGGCCGGTACGGCCACGGCGGGTGAAGACTTTGTCGCGGTGGATCAATCGGTCCTCTCGTTCAAGGATGGCGAAACGCGCAGGAACTTTACGGTCTCCCTCAAGGATGACCTTCTGGCCGAAGGGTCCGAGACCGTCCTCCTCGAGCTCTCCGCTCCCACGGCAGGGGCGTCGCTCGGCTCGCCCAGCGCAGCCACGCTGACGGTGCTGGATAACGAGGCGCCCTCCTCGGGATCCTCGTCCAGCAATTCCTCGGCCTCGTCGCAGTCCTCCGGTGCGGGCACGCTTGGCTTGAGCGCGCTGGCGTACGAAGTGCGCGAGAATTCCGCTGCAGCCACGATCACCGTCGTGCGCACGGGTGGATCGACCGGGCAGGTGGGCGTGACCTATGCCACGAGCAACAAGACCGCGATCGCGGGGGCTGAGTACACTGCCACCAACGGCACCCTCACGTTCGCCAGTGGCGAGACCAGCAAGACGTTCTCAGTGCCTATTCTTGACGATACCTCCGTGGACGGAAAGAAGAGTCTGACCCTGACATTATCCGCGCCGTCGGGGGGTGCTCTTCTGGGGACCTTCACGTCACCGCTGAATATTGCCGATGACGAGATCGGCACCTTTGGCAGCGGGTCATTCATGTTCGGCAAATCGGAGTTCGATGGTACGGAGGGCACGGGGATCGCCACGATTACGGTGAACCGCGTGGGAGGCACGTTGCACACCGTGAGCGTGTCCTACTCGACGTCCAACGGCACCGCGGCTCCGGGGCTGGATTACACGTCGACAAGCGGAACGCTCACGTTCGCACCGGGTGAGCAGAGCAAGACGTTCACCATTCCGATTACCAAAGACAGCCTCAATGACAGCGGTGAGTACTTCACGGTTTCGCTCTCGGCCCCCACCGCAGGCACGCAGCTCGAAACTCCCAGTACCGCGCAGGTGAACGTGTACGAATAGCCATTGCACAAGGAAAAGAAAGGGGCGGCCTGCGGGCCGCCTTTTTCGTTCAGGACCGCAGTGTTGCGATGAGCCGCTTCGGCTTGAGGAAGAGATCGAGGGCGTCGTTGATCGACGGAACGACGATGTCCGATGCCAGGAGTGTCAGAGGGTGGGCGCCTTCCGCCTGCAGCACGCAAATTCTTAAGCGAACCGTCTGAAAGAGCTCGAGGTCTATTCTGCCGTTGCCGATTGTCGCCGTGGTTTCAGGCTCGAGCGACCTGGCCTCTGCTGCCTTCGCCTTCGCATCGGGCGTCACGCGCACTTCGATCTGGAGCTCCCCGGCGATCGCGTGTGCATTGCCCTGCGTGTCGCCCGTGAAGAGGATGAGTCGCAATTGCTCTCGAAGGGCATCAATACGCTCCTTGACGCCGGGAATGAGGATTCCATCAATGGTGAGGGTCCCGTTGAGGTCCAAGATGACCGTCTTGATGGGGAACGGTTCCTGACCGGGAATGGTGAGATGCATAAACGGATACTATGAACTTTTCTTTTTTATTTTGTCAATTCCTCCGGGGAAGAATATTTGCGCTGCAGGGTGTGTGCTACACTCTCGCCGCCCTGTGCCGACGTGGCGGAATTGGTAGACGCGCACGCTTCAGGAGCGTGTGATCGCAAGGTCATGGGAGTTCGATTCTCCCCGTCGGCACCATATAGGGTTTACTAGAACTCATGAATGTAAAAGATGAAAACAGGACTGGCTCAATTCTGTTGAAAATGAATTTTCCGGCTCCATTTATTAAGCAAAATAAAATAGATGACTTATTAGACTCAAAAAAAGCTGCCGATTATCCATTTATCGAGTGGCTTGAGACTTTCTTCAAAGTAAAGCGAGATGGGTTCGATAGGAAGCTACTCGAAAGATTTGTTGAAATAAATAATGAACAAACGTTCATGAGTATTTTCCCTATAGTGCATACAAATAAATTTGAAAATCTGGAGAATGCATTAAGTGACTCTTGCCGCTGTTATTGTCTCAGCCTTGATACAGCATCTATTGCTCTCTCTGGAGTTGCTGCAGAAGCAATGACTCAAATGATTTGGGAGATCTCTAAGATGACTATTAAAGGAAAGCCAATTGATAAGTCCAAAGAGAAAGCCATTTTTGGAAAGGAATTCGATAGTCCTTACCTTTCCCAATATAGAAGATTACAAATATTAAGAGCTTGTGAATTTGTAAGCGAAGAACAATTTCAAAAGTTGGATTACATCCGTGAAAAAAGAAATGAAGTTGTTCATTTCGACAAGAAGAGTTCTTCAGAGGCTGACAAAGAGTCAGCACTACAGTGTTTTCACAAAACAATGTCACTATTTAAGGAAATCACCAATATTCAATTTGATGGTCAAAATATCAAAAGTATAAACCAATATTTTCTGACCGATTAAGTAATGAAATACCTATAGAATATAGAATTCAGAACCCCCCTTACCACCATCGTGATTGTGCTTCCGGTTCCGAGCTTTCCTCCCTTCCACCCCGGGAGGTTATTCGGCATACTGGCCCGGATGTTTTCGCAAACGCTTGCGCGCCTCAGGCGCGTTCCGTGGGAGAGGGTAAGTCAGGTTGCCCTGCTGCTCCTGCTCGCTTGGGCCATTCTGTGGCGCGGCGGACGGACACTCGAGACGACACTGCTCCTCGGCTTCGTGGCGTGTGCGGTCGTCCTGCTGCAGAGTCAGCGCAGCCGTGCGGCGGAACGGGCGGTGTCTCCGGTCGTCTGGTGGCTGACGATTGCGTTCGTCGCATGGACGGCTCTGAGTTACGTGTTCACGACTACGATGAACTACGGCTTCGACGAGGTTGCGCAAACTGCGTCCCTCGCGCTCCTCTTTCTGTGGATGGCGCGCCTGCCTGAGGAGGCGAAGGTGCGCACGTCCGTGCTCCGCGTTCTTTCGGTGACCGTGCTTCTCGCATGTCTCATCGGGGTGCTCGTGTACGCGATGGGTCCCCTCAATCGTTTCGTCGGAACGTTCCTTGACGTGCGCGCCCCATGGAAGAACGCGTGGCCCAATGCGTGGGCCGAGCTGCTGCTGCTCGCCTGGCCCGTGGCTCTGCTGCTGTCGCGCCCGGATGCAGAGCAGGGCAGGGGAGCCATCCAGACCTTCTGGAAGATCGTGAAACGCACCACGCCTGCGGGCGTGATGGTGGGATGCCTGCTCTTAAGCTTTTCGCGGGCCGCGTTCCTGGCTTTCCTCGGGCAGGGGCTCATCCTTCTCCTCTGGTCGTACCGGCGGCGGTTCTCGTGGAAGCGCGGCGCGGCGGTGGCCGTGGGATCACTCGCAATCGCACTCATCATCTTCGGCCTCAGCAATCACCTGCGGTCCCGTGCGCATGCCGTGCAGTCGCTTTCGGAACGCACGTTCTTCCTCGCTCCCGAGGGCGCCAGTTCCGTTTCGGAGCGGCGTGCATTCTGGCGGCAGGCTCTCGTGCTGGCCATGCAGCGCCCCGTCTTTGGGTGGGGTCCCGGGAGCTTCCGCTTTGCCGAGACGCCTCTCATGCAGGATGTGCTTGCGACCTCCGATCATCCGCACAACGTGTTCCTCAAGGCTGCCGCTGAACGAGGATTGCCGGCGGCACTGCTGCTGCTCGTTCTGGCCGCTGTCCTTGTCCTGCCGCTCCTGAAGGGGCTGGTGCCATCCTGGCGTTGTCCTCTGAAGGGCTGCCCGGTCTGGTGCGTTTTCTCCCGCATTCCCCGCCGGGAGCTTTCGAGTGGGCAGGTGCTTCTCCTGACCGCGCTCCTCGGCGTACTCGCCCATAATCTGGTGGATTTCAATCTGCACTATATCGCCGTCAGTCTTCCTTCGGTCCTGATCCTGGGCATGCTCGTTCCGACGCACTTTGGCAGAACGAACAAAAAATTTGTTCATATTTCCGAATTTGTGCTCACGGTGATCCTGCTTGCGGCGCTGTTGCACGAAGGTTTCTTCGCCATCACATCCACGCTGGCTCGTCGTGCGGATGCGCGGGGGAAGACGGCGCAGGCCCTCACGTGGTACCGGTGGTCGGCAGGGGAGTGGTACAGCCGTGATCTGCCGCTGGCTCTTGCGCGTCTGCAGATCCGTGCCGGCGCCCCGGATGCCGCTCTGCGCGAAATGCGCCGGTACACCGAGGTGACGAACCCCGTCGATGCGCGCGGATGGATGGTGCAGGCGGAGATTGCGACGACATTGAAGGAGACTCAATTGGCAACCCAATCCTATCAACGCGCGTTCGCCCTCGGCCGCTACACCGATTTGCGTATTCTGCACGGGCTCTTGCCGCTTTTGGCCCTGCAGAGCACGACGGAGCTACCGGACCGGAAAGAGGAATTTTCTCTGGTGATGAAGCGGTTCTACGATGCCATCCTCAAAAACAGTCATTACGTCGCCCTCACGCCCAACGTGGAGGCATTCGTGGGAATGGCAGAGAGCATGGCTCAGCTGTATCCCGCCGAAGCACCGCGTTATCAGGTGATGGCGGCCGGCGTTGCCCGTCAGGCGAAAACGGAAAGATTAAGGCAGGCCCAACTAGAATCCCAAGTTCTCTGGTGAGGCCCGGCCCGGGCTGCTAGAGTGCATTCCCATTTTCCCTATGAAGCGTTCTCTTGTTCTCCTCGGCATTCTCCCTCTGCTCCTCGCGGGATGCGGTTCCGCCGGCGGGGATGATAAACCGCTCGGGAGCGAGAGTTTCCGCTATAACATCCCTTCGGGGGCCGTGCAGGATCTGCGTTTTGGCAAGGAACAGTTCTTCGCCTATGGGGCGATCGTGGGAACAGCAGCAACGCCTGCCAACGGGCTCACGAAGATCCACGTCTTTGAGAAGGGGGTTTCGCTGCACACGTTGCAGGTGAATGTCGCTCTGCCCAAGGATGGCTCCTTTTTCGAGGGCTGGCTGGTGAACCCCAAAACGAACGAGCGCCTGTCTACAGGTCACTTAAAGAGTCTTTTTGGCGATGTCCGGCATAACCTGGACTACCAGGCAGAGCGTGATCTGAGGGCCTTCACAAAGGTGATCATCACACTGGAAAAGGACGATGGCAACCCTGCCCCGGGAACCGAGGTGGCGACGGGTATGCTCAAGGAATTGAAGCGGGACTGAGGCGGGTTACTCCCTGATTTAGGTTTAAAGAATCCGCCCGACCTGGCGCTTTAATGCGCGGGGAGGCGGTGGTGGGAAACTGCAAGGCTGTGAGTTTCTGTTTTGCCTGCAGGATTCCGAAGTTCCGTCCGTTCCAGGTCAGGCGTTAGCCGAGGACCGGGAGACTCATCACCATTGCGAGGGAGAGGAAGGTGATGAGCAGCGCGTGCATGAGCACGAGCTGGGCGGAAGCACAGTGAAGATGTTGCTTCACGGGTTTAATCGTAGTGGTTGCCATAAAGGCGCGGCAGTGTACTCATCGCCAACTTGTTGTCTAGATACCTTTGACTCATATTTGTGCTCAGTATTCTGGTACTTGTCAAAAAACTGGCACTTCTTGGCTTCATGAAAGGCTAAACCGGTTAATTTTGAGGGGTAGGGTGGGGGATCGGATATTGTACAAATTTTGTGTTCATACTGGGTCGAATTTCTTCATATTCAAAGAACATATTTGACGATAAATCAATATCACACCGACTTTTGGATCCTGATTCGCTCAAGTTTGGCTTCAGCTTCAGTGATTCGTTTGACCGGTGCGTTCAGTAAACGGATAACGGGGAGAGTGGTCATCGTTTTGCAGGGAAGAGAGCTTATTGAGGAATCTCTGAATATTCCCCGGCTTTCCATCCTGTGACGTGACCGTCAGTTCCAGTGGGGGATCTCCGTTACTTTGCGACTCGTCGTAGTGCATTGCGGCGATATTCACCCCATCCAGTGCGCAGTCCATATCAATGAGCAATTGCAGCAGGGCTTTCGGCCTGTCCGGAAGATGAATGCCCAGTTGCGCGGCAATTCTGCGGAACTGGATGGCAGTTTTGACTACCAGATCGTTTCTGCTCATATCGAAGTTCGTTCCCGAGAGGATGCAGACCGTTGCTCCGTCGGCCGGAGCGTCCAATGCCTCCAGTGCGGCGAGAGAGAGCGCCCCTGCAGGTTCGGTGATCCTCCCTTCGATTTGGTAGAGATCCGCCATGGTGGCGCAGACCAATCCGTTGGAAACGGTCATCATGCGCGCCCGGCCCTGACGTACGGCATCCTGCACGGTTTCGAACGGCCGGTCCCCGGGGCGGGCCACGGCGGCGCCGTCCACAAACGTATCGACGTGGTCCAGCGTGGCGGGGTGTCCTTCCTTGAGCGATGCCAACATGCAGGCGGCGCCCTCCGGTTCTACACCGATGACCTCCGTATCCGGGTGTTCATCCTGCAGGGCGAGAATCGTACCGGCCATGAGCCCGCCACCACCCACGGGGACGATGACCCGCGCGAGCCGCTCCCGGCGTTCCCGCATCTGTGCGGCTATCTCGGCAGCCACGGTTCCCTGTCCGCGGATGACATCCCAGTCGTCAAAGGGATGGAGGAAGACCGCCTGCCGTTCCCCGGCGAAGGAATGTGCCGCGTGTGCCGACTGATCGTATCTGTCCCCGACGAGAGTGATGTCGACGAATCCGTTCCCATGACGCTTTGTGGCATCCACTTTCTGGGGTTTGGTGATGGTGGGCATGAAGACCGTCCCGCGTGCATGAAAGTAATTGCATGCGGCAGCAACCCCCTGGGCATGATTCCCGGCGCTGGCACAGACGACTCCGCGTGCACGTTCTTCTGCCGATAGTGAGAGCATTTTGGCCGCGCTGCCGCGTCCCTTGTACGAGCGGACGAGTTGCTGGCCTTCATCTTTGATGTAGACAGGGCTGCCTGCCGCGTCGGAAAGACGGCGCGAAAGCACCAAAGGAGTTTCACTGATGAGTTCTGCAGGGAGCTCTTTCTGCGTCCTGCGTATCTCTTCGGGGGTGGGGGCCTGACTGCCGGAAGGCAGGAATGGGGGGGTATTCATGGGACTAATGGGAAGTGACAGACATACAAAAAACCCGCTGGGCGCGGGGAGTAGTACGAGCATATTCAGCAGCTACTTCCTCACGCCTGGGTGGCGGGGGTAATAATCATGCTGCTGATAATGGCGCGGAGGACCATGGGAATGCTGCGAGTGTAATTGCAATTCTTCTTCTGTCAAACAGATGTCTCACCTCTGGTCGGGGTGAAAGGACTCGAACCTTCGACCTCACGGTCCCGAACCGTGCGCTCTACCAACTGAGCTACACCCCGATGCGTGCCATCCTAGCAGAGGAGCGAAGGTGGAACAGGGGATTTGTCCCTCTTCCGTGTTGGCGGGATCGGGAGGCAATTTCTGGTAGGATGTCTACTCGTGATCGCCTCCCACCGCACGGTCATTGGCATTCTGCTGGCTTCACTCCTCCTTCTGCTGCTCGCGGGTGGCAGCGGGTTACTGTTCTTTTGCACTTCTGCATGGTGCCCTGATATCGCTCCCTCAAAGAGAACCGCCGCTATCGATTTCACTTCCTGCCAGCAACTCCGGTTTGCGGTGGAGCAGACCTCGCCGCCACGCTGCATCGCCGGGAGCGCAATCTACTATGCGTCCTCCGGGAGCAGTCTTCGCATTGTGGAACCCCGTGCGGATCAGGAGGTGTCGCTGCCCCTGATTGTGCAGGGTGACGTGCGCATCGGCAGCGGAACAACGGCGCGTCTGGCCCTGATGGATCACGACGGATTCGCGCTGGCGGAGGAAGTGCTTGCTTTACCCAAAGCGCTCTCGGGCCAGATCGTTCCATTCAGTCAATCGGTTTCTTTTCCGCGGCCGCTTGGCACCGGAGGGATTCTTTCGGTTTCACTCTTCACGCAAAAAGGGAAGCTACAGGAGCAGGCGGAAATCCTTGTGCGGTTCCTCCCGACCGCCTCTGTCGAGATCAAGGCGTTCTTCGGCAATACTGAGCGCGATCCCAGGGCGGAGTACTGCGATGTGTCCTACCCCGTTGCCCGGCGCGTTCCGGTCTCGGACGATCTGCTCGCCGCGTCTCTGCGCGAGCTTCTTAGCGGACCCGGCATTCTGGAGCAGCGGCAGCGATTTTTCACCAGTCTGCCCGACGGGCTCGTCGTTCGCTCGCTTCACGATGACGATGGTCATGTGACTGTCACCTTTGACAGAGCGCTCGCGGAAGGCGTCGCCGGATCCTGCCGGGTTATGGCCATCCGTTCCCAGATTGAGCGCACCCTGAAGCAATTCCCGTTCGTGAAAGAGGTGACCATCAGCGTCGAAGGAATCCCGGATGAGGAAGTCCTGCAACCCTAACCCTATCCCTAATCCTCCGTGGTGGCGTTCGTGCTCCCAGGCTGGCGGATTTCCTGATGAATCAGCTCGTACCGGTGGCGCGTGCGGTACCGCAGGAGGAGAGTCGCCTGTTCGGCGCGGCGCGGAAGGGCCTTTGCGATGCGCTGTTGCGAACCCGTGCGCATGCGGTTGAGGACGTTCTCGCGGCGTGCCTGCTCGCGCACATCGCGCCGGCTCAGGCGTTCGCGTTCCTTCGCCTGCTTCTGCCCGATCAGCCAGGCATTCTGCTTTTCGTTCACGCACTGGCGCAGCAACGTGAGCAGCGCAGCCTCGAGGTCTCCTTGTCCGAACGGGAGAGTGGCCCGGCACTCGGTATCCCATTCCTGCTGCTGGAGCTGTTCGGGCGTCAGTTCAAGCACAGCATTCGACGCAAAGGCGGAGAGAGGAAGTGAGAGCTGGAGGAGCGAGAGGGCGAGGGCGGTGAGTGTGGTGCGCATGGTGTCATTGTCCCCCTTCGTACTCGAGGAATGCAAGGTGGTGCCTGCCCCGCACCGAGGCCGGGATGTGTTTGTATCAAAATGCGATGGGCTCTGGTGCGGGGTAGTATCATTTCTCCGTGCAGATCTCTTCGCCCCTCACGGCTTCGCTCCTCAGGACCACGCCGGCGTTTGTCGAAGCGCTGATGGCAATGGGCATCGGGACCGCTCAGCAGCTGGCTGAGTACCTGCCCCGGGCGCACGAAGACCTGAGCCAGATCCAGACGATCGGCGATGCGCCGCTGGGCGAGAAGGTGACGGTGCGCGGCACGGTGAGCCGGATCGCGCTGGTGCGCACCAGAAGCCGCAAGACCATTGTGAAGGCGCTCTTTACGGACACAAACGGCGACAGTGCGGAAGTGGTGTGGTTCAATCAGCCGCACGTCAAGCGCATGCTGACCGATGGCGACGAGGTCGTGCTGACCGGCAAGATCGAGGAGGAGGGTTACAAGCTCAAAATCATGAGTCCGCAATTTGAACGAGCCGGAACGCGTCCCCTCGTGCATGCCGGACGCCTGGTGCCGATCTATCCGCAGCACGACATCATTTCGACCAAGTGGCTGCGTGAGAAGATGGTGCTGCTCCGCAGCGTCATGAAGGATCTGCCAGAGACCCTACCCGCTGAGGTGGTGCGGGAAGAGCATCTGCTCTCCCGTGCCGAGACCATCGAAGCACTTCATTTCCCCGGGACACCGGAGGATGTTGCCCGCGCCCGCGAGCGGCTGGCATTCGAAGAGATGTACCGCATGCAGCTCGAGGCGCTTACGCAGCGACAAGAATGGCAGCGGCACCGTCAGGAACGGCTGAAAGTCCCCATGGATCCGGAGGTCATCAAGGCGTTCTTCCGGACGCTCAAATTCACGCCCACCAAGAGTCAGAAGATCGCCATCTACGAGATCCTGCGGGACATGGAGAAAGACACGCCCATGTCGCGGCTGCTCGAAGGGGATGTGGGCTCGGGCAAGACGCTGGTGGCCGCGGCCGTGATGGCCAACGTGCTCGCGCACGGCGGCCAGTGTGCCCTGATGGTGCCCACCGAGGTGCTGGCGCGCCAGCACGCCGAGACCATCGCGCGCATGCTCATCGCGCTCGGAAACGATCTCACCACGCGACGCGCCCGAGGGGAACCTGTGCCCGTGCTGCGCATGCCGACGGTTTCCCTGCTCGTCGGATCGCTGCCTGCAGCGGAGGCCGCAGAGGTGCGCCGGGCTGTGGCGTCGGGCCAGACGGATATCGTCATCGGAACGCACGCGCTCATTCAGGAGGCGGTGACATTCGCCGATCTCAAGTTCGTCATTGTCGACGAGCAGCATCGCTTCGGCGTGGATCAGCGTGTCCGCCTGCAAGAGAAGGGCAGTCCACACGTGCTCACCATGACGGCCACGCCCATTCCCCGTACGTTGGCACTGACCGCATACGGGCACCACGATCTCTCGGTATTGCTCGAGAAGCCCGGAAACCGCAAGAGGATCCACACGAAGGTGGTCTCGCCCCGTGATCGCATGACCGTCGAGCGATTCATCGACCAGCAGATTGCGGAGGGTCGGCAGGTCTTCGTGATCTGCCCGCTGATTACTGCCTCGGACCACGAAGAGATGGCGGAGGTGAAGAGTGTTGCGAATGAAGAGCGGAGGCTCAAAGAGAGCTTTCCGCGGCGGCACATCGCGGCCCTGCACGGCCGGATGCAGCCGGATGAGAAACAGAAGATCATGCGCTCATTCAAGGAGCGGCAGGTGGATCTGCTCGTTTCGACGGCGGTGATCGAAGTGGGGATCGACGTGCCGAATGCCTCGATCATGCTCATCGAGGGGGCGGAGCGATTCGGTCTCGCCCAGTTGCACCAGTTCCGCGGACGTGTGGGGCGCGGGGAACACCAGAGCCACTGTTTCCTTGCTACCACCACGGTCGAGCAGGCGCGCTCACCGAGGCTCAAGGCCATGGAGGAGCACGACAGCGGGTTCATCCTCGCGGAGATTGATCTCAAACTTCGTGGCTTCGGAGAGCTCTTTGGTACACGCCAGAGCGGGTTTTCCTTTGCCGCCTTTCAGGAGTTCGTGCAGCCGGAATTTATCGTCCGGGCCAGGCGTGCAGCGGAGCGCACTTTGGGCGAAAAGCCGTTTGCCGGGAGCGGATTGGCTGCTAGACTCTAGAACAGTCACTTTCTCTCGTTCCTATGGCACAGACTCCCACTCCTCCACAGCCTCCCCGACCGGGCGATCCGGTTCCTGTCGGCGGTCTTGATCCCACGCAGGTGTTCGGCACGCCCCCGCCCCCGCCTCCTCAGGCGCAGGGACAGCAGGCAGGCGGTGCGCAGGACGGAGCCGCGCCCATGGCGGATCAGGGGCCGCCCCCGCCGCCCCCCGGTGTGACTGCGACGAAGGAGATGGGCTTCGATGATGAGGATCTGAAGATCCTCGCAGAGGTGGGCAATTACCGTTTCGGGAGCATTACCGCTCTGCTCACGAACGACAAGATCCCCGTTCCCGCTCATCCCGAGACCAAGTTCGACGACCAGATGTTCCTGACGTTCCTGCGGGGAAGTATCTCGCTCACGCGCGATGAGAAGTGGCGCATCATCATGGCGATCCCCAAGTTGTCGCAATTCCAGATCGACGAGCTGCAGAAAATTCTGGAGGAGGAGAAGCGCAAGTTCTCCGATCTCTCGCCCAAGCACCTGCTGCAGCTGCAGAAGCTGGAGCAGAAGCATGCCGAGGATTGGCGTGATCTGCAGGCGGTTTCGGTGCAGCAGACAGCCAAAGCACAGGAACAGGATCAGGCAGCAGAGATCCGCAAGCAGTTGGGACTTTGACTTTTCGTGAAAGGAAAACCTAACGGTTTTCCTCTCACGAGCTCTCTTTTCCCTTCAGCGGTGTCGCTCCAGTTGCGGGTCTAAGCCGGAGGCACCCACAACTTCGCGACAGATTATTTCCAATAATACATGCCTGAGACCAATAAAAGCCGCTAGAGCACATTCATCCGGTACAGCACGAAGCCGGCGACGCCGATGAGCGTTGCAAGCAGTCCCTTGAAAATTCCTTTGCCCGTGGCTTTCCAGATTCCCGAGAGGAGCAGAAAGAGGTAGGCGGCAAGTGTGAAGCTCAAGACCAGGGGCGAGAGGAACAGACCCTCCACGAAGGGAATGCGGAAGGGGAGGGGACGAGAGTGCTGATAACTTCCGAGTGCGTAGACCAGGGCGTACCACGCCAGCAGCCATCCGGCGTAGAGACGCAGCGTATCGAGGAGCGGGAAGTACGATGACGGGGATTCGGACTTAGGACTTAGGACTTCGGGGCTTTCCGTAGTGATCTCAGACGATACGGGATTCTCTTCTGGCGTTTCGTCGGGGACAGCAGGAGGCGTGAAGGAGAGGAGTTTTTCGGCCTGTTCGGGCGTCAGCGGTTGTTCGCTCGCCGTGGATTCGTGAATCTCTTCCGGGACCAGATGCATTTGTTTCAGGGCATCGTGTGCGGCTTGCAGACTGAACGACTCGATGGTGCCGGATACGCGCTGACCGTCTAACTGAATCGCCGTATAGGTGAATTGCGGCATGGGGCTATCGTACCACAGTGATCAGGCTCCCGGCTGCACCTCCATGGCCGAGAGGTGTTGCGTCATGTAGTCCACGGCAGCCTTGAGCGCGGAGGGTGCGGAGATCTCGATGTGGCGGTCCTTCGTCCATTCCCGGTAGCCGCGCACGGTCGAGCCGTCATCGCGCACGTCTTTATCTGCGATCCCTTTGGCAGAGAGGGCTCCGCCAAGCAGGTTCACCGCAATCGGACCGTCCGAGAGATTCTCGAGGGATAGGGAGCCGACTTCGATGTGCCAGAGGGCTTCGGAAGCGGTGCCGAACGACTTGAAGTACCAGTTGCGGTGCACGGGAACGCAGAAGCCGACCGTCGGCGGCGCGCAGTACGCCTGCGTCCAGTTGGCCGTGGCGAGGTTTTGTTTGGCCATGGAGGTCACTTGTGCCGAGACATCAATCGTGACGGGGGCCGTGCTGACGGAGGAGGAAGAGTGTTGGGCGGAAGACACGGGAGCGGGCTTTGACGATGGTGCGCTGGAGGCCACGGGCAGGGGGGAGGAAACCGACGATGCCGAAGCAACCGAGGAAGCCGACGACGCAGACGAGGAAACCGATGCGACGGATGTGCTGCTGGATGAAGAGGTCTCGAGCAGTCTGATTTGTTCGACGCGCATGATCGTGCCGCCTTCTTCCACCGTGGGGCGGATGGATCCTGTGGCTTCCGCTTGTTCACCGACGTATCCGTTCAAATCAACAGTCTCGCTTGCGAGCAGAATGAAGCGACCGTCGCTGAGCTCGAGGCGGTGCGTCCCTTCCATATAGATGCTGATGCCCGCCGGGCGCACCGTTCCCGTGAAGGAAACATTGTGCGTCTCGACAACGGGGGACTCGGAAGAGGAGGAAGAGGAGAGAAGGGGATCTTCGGTGGGAGTCGTCGGGGTACTGCCGCCGCAGGAGGCGAGCAGAAGACCGATGGTGAGAAAGGGGAGCAGGCGGGAGCGCATGAGAGGGGAGAGAAAGGGGTTGCATTCTACCTCCATTTGGAAAATCGGGACAACAAAAATCCCCCGGGGAACGTTTCTCCGGGGGATGAGGGACAGAGCGATTACTCCAGCAGACCGTCGATGGCGGTCTTGAAGTTGGCAAGAGGCTGGGCGCCCGAGACGACTGCAACCTTCTTGGTCTTGTTGTTGATGATCAGGTTGCCCGGGGTGCCCTGAATGCCGGCCTTGGTGCCGGACTGCATCATTTCGGCAGTCTTCGTCGCATACTTGCCGCTATCCACACACTTCTGGAAGGCTGTCTGGTTGAGGCCGATGTCCTTGGCGTATGTACCAAGCTGTGCGAGGTCGGATCCCTTTTCGTAAATCATATCCACCAATGCCCAGAATTTGTCGTTGCCTCCCAGTTCTGCGGCACACTCCGCGGCCTCTGCGGCCTTCTGCGCGGTCGGGTGGAACGAGAGCGGGTAGTGGCGGTACACCCAGTTCACCTTGTCGCCATAATCCTTGAGGAGTTGCACCATCGTGGGGTGAACACGGGCGCAGAAGGGGCACTCCAGATCCGAGTATTCGAGAATCGTGATCTCCGCATCGGCATTTCCGCGAATGTGATCCGCGGAGGTGATGGCCTCGATGTCTGCGAAGGCCGGCACGGGATCCTCTGCCGGGGCAGGTGGTGTTGGCTGAGCGGCGGTCGGCGCAGCGGTCGGAAGCTTACCGATCGGAGTGCCTGTCATTTTGGATCCGGCGAATCCGATCACGATCCCGATGAGGACCATCGAAACACCAAACCACATTTTCGTTTCCTGCTGGGGAGTGGACATAAGAATGGGGGAGGGAAATGAGCCCACCTAGTTTAGAGGAACTTCCCGAGTTTTCCAGTGGCCCTTCTTCCCGAAAGAGGTTTCAAATTATCGAAGATGTGTTGCAGTAGTTTGCTTACTGCAGGGCAGCGGAGAGCTTGTTTTCTGCACTTGCGTGGAGCAGCTCGTACTTTTTTGCCAGGGATTTCGGCAGGCTGGTGTAGCGCGAGACGATTACCTGCTGCTTCTCCGTTCCATCCGCGAACGCGATGTGTTGCACCCAGGAGATTTCGTTCTTGCGGGGCGGGCGCTCGGCTTCAGGAAAATCGGCAAGATCGGAGGACGCAAAGTACGGTCCCGAGATACGGGTCTTGCGTCCGTCGGGTGTGCCGTAGATTTGTACGACGGCTTCGCTGCCTTCGGTGTATGCCTGGAACACGAGGTAGTTGCCAGTATCATTCACGAAGGTGAGGTCCTGCTGGCCGGGAAAGACCGTTGCGTCGATGCCCACTCCGTACTTTTCGTAGTACGAGACGTACATGCTGTGATTCGCGCGTTTCACGGAAGTGAAGCCGGCGTTCAGCATCGCCCGGAAAGTCGTGGTGGATGCCTGGCAGATGCCTCCGCCGGGAGCCATGACGAGATCGGTGGTGTTGAAAATCACCTTGGCATCGCGCCAGCCGTTGCCGTTGGTGACGGGGCCGCCGAGGGTCGCGTTGAACGAGAATGTTTCACCCGGGGGAACCACGGCATTATTCACATGCTGATTGATGGCCTTATTCACATTGTGGATGCGGGCAGCCGGGGACCCGACGTAATCGGATTTTCCGACCCCCAGGAGCGTCAGCTCCCCCAGGGGAACATCCGAGAGATTTTCGATGGGGCCACCCATGACGTACAGAGGTGCCGTGATTGCTTCCGTGCCATCGGTGAGCGCGGATGTGAGGTCGCGGGTGATAGTGGGCAGATCGAAGACGATGCCAGCGCGGGCGGCTCCGGTACTGGTCACGACCCTCTGGATCTTATGATCTTGCACGACGGAGGTAATGACGGCCTTTTTCGGCGGGACGATTCCGTCGATGATTTCCTGCCGGAGGTACTGGGCGATGCGCTCCCCGTCGACGCGGAAGTGCGCCGATGCCGGCGAAATCTCCGCCTTGAGCCACGTCGGATAGCGCTGAAGGCTGACATCCCACGAGCGGTACGAGAGGTTATCCTGCAGCTGCAGCGTGACGGTGGTTTTGTGCTGCAGGAGCGCGCGCTGCTCCTTAAGCGCCCCCAGCAGTGTGGAAATGGACGGGGAAGTGCCTTGGTCTCGCGCAATGCGCTTGCTCATGCGTTGCGCCACACGGACCAGCGCATCTTCGCCGGGAGTGGCGGGACCCGAGGCCTCGGCCGCGAAGCCGCCGAAGGAAACTGCCGGAAAGAGTCTGGTCTTCGGTGACCAGGCACTGTCCAGCGATGGATCGGTGGGTACTGCGATGCTCAGAAGAAGAATCGCACAGGTTGCGAACAGTGTCCCGAGTTGAGTTTTGTACTTATTCGTCATTTTGGTGTGTGTTATTGAAGTTCGTCTGATATTATACAATATATGGTAAATATTGGCAATATATTTTCTATTAATCAATCTGGCTTTGCTGATCTGTAACCGCCATTCCCAGAGTGCGCGGCAGAAGCCTTGAAAAGGGAGAAATGCGGCCTCCATTCCCATCAGACGACCGAACACTCACATTCCTACATGCAGTGGTCTTGCCGTTGAACGCTTTTCCTTTTCCGGGAGCATCAGGCCTGCCTGCCAGCGCATCGAGTCGGCCGGAGGCCGCAAACATTCAACCGCCGCTTAGACGAGACGGTGTGTGAGGAATGTTCGAGAAGTTGGTGGAGCTGAGGGGATTCAAACCCCTGACCTCCGCAATGCGAATGCGGCGCTCTATCAGCTGAGCTACAGCCCCACAGTGGTGGCCCAGACCAGGATCGAACTGGTGACACCTCGCTCTTCAGGCGAGTGCTCTACCAACTGAGCTACCGGGCCACTCGGAAGCAAGCGCACTGTATCAGGGCTCCTTGGCAGTGAGAAGGGATTCAAGGCTAAAATCCAAGCGACGACAGCGGGAAGAAGATGGAGTTCCAGTCAAAGACGTTTCGCACGACGTAGAGGGGGCTCTCGAGCGCCGAGGGGAACATGAAGAACAGCGGATTGAACGCCTGCTCCACCGTGCAGTCGCTTCTGCAGGTGATGTCTGCACCCGGATCACATTCCTCCGCAATCATGGTTCCGGAAACGGGATCGGAGAAGTTGTCATCCAGCAGGCCGTCTCCGCAGGTGGGAAATTTGCAGTTCGCACGGCACCGGTTCCGCAGGGAATTGCTGTTGTTCCCTCCCCAATCGCACTCTTCACCGCTTGCTGTTTCGAGAAGATTATTACCGCATCCGGCCGCAACGGAGCTTCGGGAGGAGGAGCTGACGCTGGAGGCGGGTACCTCGTTGCAGACACCGGTGCGGCGTTGTTCTTCGCATGCCTGCTGATTATTTTCGTCGGAATACTCGAACGCTTTGACATCGGTCTCGAGCAGATTGGGTACGCACGTCGTCCCGGCACGCAGCATGACGCACCGTGCCGTGCGCCCGTTCGAAAGGCAGCAGTAGGGGTTGTTCGTGGCGACGGGGGGATCGATGGTCTGCTGTCTCCACTGGCAACCGGGCCATCCGCTCCAGGAGTAGATGAAGCCGCCTTCGACTTTTGTGAGTTCGCTGGGCGGGGAAGGACACACGGTGGACTGCGCAAGGACCCTGGGAATCGCGGTGCTGCGTATGTGCAACGACCATACGAGAGCACAGACCATGAGCACGACGACGGCCCCGATGGAGAGATCGATGAGAGAGTGTTGTCGAATCATAAGTGGAGGAATCTTCAGTATCCTACAACAGAGAAACGCGCCAAATCTGAGAACGTCTTGAAAAAAACGCAGAGGATTGCAATTTCTACAGATGTTGGTCAATCCGTGTCCGGCCGATGTAGGCGGGTACCCCTTTTTTTCTTGCCCGTTCCACGGTGGAAAGAAGGCCGATTTTTCGCAGCACGTCGCGAAAACGTCGTATGCCCCCCTGACTCTCGAAGTTCGTCATCTCCGTGAACTGTTCCAGCCGCTTCCCGGTAATGACAAGTTTTCCCTTCTTTTCCTCCACGGAGAAATTGCGCATGCCTTCCTCCGAGGTGTGCGGGTGCAGGGTGGGGATGGATGACTTGGCGGCAGGCAGCGCTTGCGGCTGTGCATTCCGTTCTTTGAGGATGAGCGGCAGCAGACTGCCCATGAGGGCGTCGGTACCCTGCTTTGTGGCGGCGGAAACACTTGCAGTAACGGCGATCCGGGCCCGCTTGAGGGCCGAGAGCAGGGGAGTCAGGGGCTCTGCGGTCAGGTCCGTTTTGTTGAGCACGACAATCTCCTGCTTCTTTGCAAGCTTCGGCGAGAAGGCCGTGAGTTCCCGGCGGATGGCGCGATAATCGGCAATGAGGGCCTTGGGATCGAACGTCCCATCGGGCTGAAGCGCGCGCGAAAGATCCAGAAGGTGGATCAGGATCCCGCAGCGCTCGATGTGCCGCAGAAACTGGTCGCCCAGTCCCTTGCCTTCGCTCGCGCCCTCGATCAGGCCCGGCACATCGCAGAGCACGAACTGTCGTCCCTTCACGGTGACGACGCCGAGATTGGGGACGAGCGTGGTGAACGGATAGGGGGCGATCTTGGGCCGGGCGGAGCTCACCACCGAAATCAGGGTCGATTTGCCGACGCTGGGGTACCCGATGATCCCGGCATCCGCCACCAGCTTCAGATCCAATTTCACCTCCCGCTTCTTGCCCGGCTCGCCCTTCTCGGCGAAATCGGGTTTGCGGCGCACGGAGCTCTTGAAGTGCGCGTTGCCAAAGCCGCCCCGTCCACCCTCTGCCACCGTCACGCGGTCGCCGGGAAGGCGCAGGTCCGCGCGCATCTCTTTCGATGCGGCATCCGTGACGATCGTTCCCGGAGGAACAAAGAGGATCAAATCCTGCCCGTCCCTTCCGTGGCACTGTCGGCCGCGGCCCGGCCCCCCTGCCTCCGCGCTGAAGCGTTTCTTTGCGGCGAAGTCGCTCAGGGTATCCGTGTTCGCATTCGCCTCAATGATCACGTCGCCGCCATAGCCGCCGTCGCCGCCTTCGGGTCCGCCCATGGGAATGTACTTTTCGTGCCTCCACGAAACGCAGCCGTTTCCGCCGTTTCCGCCCGTGACGGATATTGTGGCTTCATCCAAGAACATGCTGTCATTGTAGCCATTTTTGCCGTCTTCGTACTAGACATCCGCATGATTTCTCCTAGCATGCGTCCCTCTTTTATGGATGACGAGACTGCTCTGGAAAGGCAGGACGACGCGGAATTCATTCTTGAACCGGAAGAACTCGATGCGTGCGTACGTGCGGCGGAGGAACAGTGCGGACTGGTGGTCCGCGGGGATCCGGGAATGGTGAGGGTTCTCGAGGAGCTGGTGCTCCAGCGCCGATCCCATGCCATCACGACACTTGTTGGGGAGCCGGGAGTTGGTAAAGAAAAATTCGCGCGGTTCGTTCATTTCTTGAGAAATTCGGGAGGCCCGTTTGTCGATGTGAACATGGCGGGAATCAGTGAACACTTGTTCGAGAGTGAGCTCTTTGGGCATGCCAAAGGCGCTTTTACCAGCGCGAACGGGGAACGCATGGGACGTTTCGAGCAGGCAGGCAAGGGGACGCTCTTTCTGGATGAAGTGGGTGACATGCCCTACGACCGTCAGGGTCTGCTGCTGCGCGCATTTGAGCAGCGCACGTTCAGTCGCGTCGGCGATAACCGCCAGCTGACACTGGATGCGACGATCGTGTGTGCGACGAATGCCGATATCCATCATGCGGTGAGCATCGGAAGGATGCGGCGCGATCTACACGATCGCCTGTGCAGTTGTGTTGTCGTGATTCCGCCTTTCCAGGAGCGGGCGCACGATCACCGGGTGCATCTGATGCGCTATCTGGCACACAAGATTGGCATGGAATGCGGTTGCACCGGACTGGAGATTGAACCGGAGGCAATGCAGATGTTCCTTGAGCACCCTGTCGGAGGGAATGTCCGTGGGATTGAAAATGTGCTTCGAAGGGTGGGGGGCTATGTATCCCATAGGCAACAATCGCGCATCGGGAAGCCGCTCATGCGTCGGGCGCTCGAAGAAGTGAGAAAAGCGGAAGACACTTCTTTCATGCATACCGATCTGCGTACTCAACTCATCCGGCAGGCGATGGATCACGGTCTCAGTGCGGCCATAGAGCCTCTCAAGGGCCAGATTGTGCGTGCGGTTCTGGAACATTCAGAGGGCAATCAATCGAGGACCGCGAAGATATTGGGCATTTCACGACAGTTTCTGCGAAGGCTTCTTGCGGATTAGGAGTTCTTGCATCTCTGATGCTGTCGTCCCTTGACGACACCAGATTGGCACTCTAAACTTGCGAGTGCTAATTTCGCATTTTCCCCTTTCTCTATGTCCAAGATCATCGGTATCGACCTCGGCACCACCAATTCCTGCGTCGCAGTCGTTGAAGGCGGCGAGCCCGTCGTCATCGCGAATGCCGAAGGCAACCGCACCACGCCCTCCGTCGTCACCTACAAGGATGACGGCGAAATTCTGGTCGGTGTCACGGCGAAGCGCCAGTCCGTGACGAACCCGAAGAACACGGTCTACTCCGCAAAGAGGTTCGTGGGACGCCGGTATGAGGAAGTGCAAACGGAGGCGAAGCGCATGTCCTTCTCGGTGGTCTCGGGCAAGGAGGGACGCGCGATGATCGAGATCAACGGCAAGAAGCTTCTGCCGCAGGAAGTGAGCGCGCAGGTTTTGGCCAAGCTCAAGCGTGATGCCGAAGCGTACCTCGGAACGAAGGTGGAGAAAGCGGTCATCACCGTGCCGGCGTACTTCGACGACTCGCAGCGTCAGGCCACCAAGGAGGCGGGTGAGATCGCGGGTCTGGAGGTGGTGCGCATCATCAACGAGCCGACGGCCGCGGCACTCGCCTATGGTTTGGACAAAGGACACGAGCACACGATCATCGTCTACGATCTCGGAGGCGGCACGTTTGACGTCTCGGTGCTCTCGCTCGGAGAAGGCGTCTTCGAAGTGGTCTCCACCAACGGCGACACGCACTTGGGCGGTGACGATTTCGATCAGGTGGTTGTCGAGTGGATGCTCGCGGAATTCAAGAAGGAGCAGGGGATTGACCTCAGTAAAGATCCCATCGCGATCCAGCGCGTTCGCGAGGCGGCGGAGAAGGCGAAGATCGAGCTCTCGTCCGCAACCCAGACCGAGATCAGCCTGCCCTTCATCACGGCGGACAGCTCCGGGCCCAAACATCTGTCGCTCAAGCTCTCGCGTGCCAAGCTGGAGTCGCTCGTGGCGGATTTGATCCAGAAGACCGTTGCGCCCTGCGAGGCCGCGCTCAAGGATGCCAAGCTCAAGAAATCCGAGATTCACGAAGTGGTGCTCGTCGGCGGCATGACACGCATGCCGGCCGTGCAGGCGAAGGTGAAGGAGCTCTTCGGACGCGAGCCGCACATGGGGGTCAATCCGGACGAGGTGGTGGCCATCGGCGCCGCGGTGCAGGGCGGAGTGCTGGGTGGGGATATTCATAAGGACATTGTGCTTGTCGATGTGACACCGCTCTCACTCGGGATCGAGACCCTTGGCGGAGTCGCAACCAAACTGATCGAACGCAATACCAAGATCCCGACGAAGAAGAGTCAGGTCTTCTCGACCGCCGCGGACCATCAGCCCTCCGTGGAAGTCCATGTCGTGCAGGGCGAACGCGAGATGGCTGCGGACAACAAGTCCCTCGGACGCTTCATCTTAGACGGCATTCCGCCTGCACCGCGGGGAGTTCCGCAGATCGAGGTGACCTTCGACATCGACACGAATGGCATCATGCACGTCACGGCCAAGGATCTGGGTACCAGCAAGGAACAGCACATCCAGATCAAGGGTTCCACGGGCTTAAGCAAGGACGAGGTGGAGCAGATGAAGAAGGACGCCGAAGTGCATGCCGAGGATGACAAAAAGAAGCGTGAGCTCATCGATCAGCGCAATCAGGCGGATGCCCTCGTGTTCAATCTCGAAAAGCAGATGCGCGAGCACGATGCCAAGATTCCCGATGATCTCAAGAAGAAGGTGAATACACGCATCAGCGAGGTGAAGGACGTGCTGAAGAAAGAGAATGCGACCGTCGATGAGATCAAGAAGGCGGCCGACGCGCTCTCAACCGAAGCAATGGAGATCGGCAAG
>JAUSKD010000050.1 GCA_030647195.1 Candidatus Peribacter sp.
CCGATGAAGGGGCCGATCAGGTAGGAGGTGCCGACGAGGTAGGGGAAGGGGGCGGAGAAGGAGAAGTAGAAGGAGCGCACACCGATGGCCACGGCAGGATTGAGCACGCCGTTACTCATCAGCGATGCCAGCAGGATGCCGAGCAGGAGCGAGCAGCCCACGACGAGCCCGCCTGCGGCAGAGTGCACCTTGCCATGCACCACGGCAGAGATGCCGAGGAGGAGGAAGAACGCACCGAGCGCCTCCGCGAAGGCAGGGCCCCAGCCGGGCGTCACGGGCATTTGCGGCAGTCCGCCCACGAGGTACTGAAAGAGGAACTGCGCCGCAACCGCGCCCACGAGCTGGGCGGCGATATACGCAAGTGCCTCGGGGGTCTTCATTTTCTTCACACTCCAGAGCGCAACGGTCACGGCGGGATTCACATGGGCGCCGCTGATGGGACCCAGCATGTAGACCGCGAGCAGAAGCACGAGGGCGGCGACGAACGGCGTTGCCGTCTGCTGCTGGATGGAACCGAGGACGGCGAAGGTCAGTGTCGCGGTGCCGAGCAGTTCCGCAACGTACTTGCGCCAGTGAAGGGGAGAGAGTGCCATAAGAGAAGAGAGGGGAACGATTGCCGTCTACCGTACGTAATTTCCCTTTGGCTGCCAATTGCGCGCAATTTGTGTATGTGTCAGGACAAACGATCTTCCGTGGTCTTTTTCCGGATTCCGGGACCGGGGCCTCTGCGAAGCAGAGGCCCCCTGCGCTCAGATGTCGCACGTGCAGGGATCTCGCCCGCACGCCCCGCAGCGTCTTTGGATGATCATAAAATTGGGGGGAATGAGGACCCCTCATTCTACCTTGTTATTGCCTCTGTGGAGAGGAAAAGTGCGTTGACCTTTTGGCTTATGCAAGCCAAGAAGTATGATTTGACAAAAATGAGTTTCAGAACAGAAAATCCTTCATAAGCGAACGTCAGACAACAGGGTGGCGGATGTTTGGCTCCTTGTCCGTCGCTGTCAACGCTCTTCTTCTCCTTTCGCGGCACCGGAAGAAGCTGGTTTTTTTTGCGGGAGAGATGTCCATCAGGTTTCACTTCCTTCTTCGCGAGAGGGCGGAGTAGCATGTCGGCACTTCACTTCATTGCACCGACATGCGCGAAGAGCTCCTCCACAAGGTCGACGGCTTGCTGCAGCAGAAGAATGACGATGACTTGCGCAAGATTCTTGTGCGCGAGGACGATCGTGAGATCGCGGATATTATCGATGCGCTCAGCCACGGAAAGCGAAAGACCTTCGCGATCCTTCCACCCGAGGTTCAGGCGGATGTGATTTTGCTGCTCTCGGAGGCCAGTGTTCACTCTGTGCTCCCCCGGCTGCCCGATGCCGTGATCGCCCGTTTTCTGCACTTTTTGGACGAAGACGAAGCGACAGACATTTTGCAGCGGCTTCAGGTCAAGCGCTATCCGCACATCCTTGAAAAAATGCGCGAAGACCGTCGCAAACCGATCGAAAAACTTCTCCTGTACGGCCCTGAAACTGCCGGAGGTCTGATGGATCTTAACTTTCTGCAGGTTGATCCCACGTCCAAGGGTTCGGCGATTCTCAATGCCATGCAGGAGTACGTACGTACGCACCACAAAAAGATTCCGGTTGCACTCTTTCCCGGTAAGAAAGGCATTCTGTGGATTCCCTCACGGGCGCTGATGTCGAGCAATGCCGATACGGTACCCGAGCAGATCGCGCGGCCCATTCCCATCTTCCATCATGCGATGGATCAGGAGCAGGTGCTCGATATGATGCGGCGTGAGGGTGCGGATGTGGCCTGCGTGGTCGACGATCACGAGAAAATCGTCGGCGTCATTCATCTGAGCGATCTGCTGAGAGTCGCCGAGGCCGAGGCGAGCGAAGACGTGTACCGCTTGGGAGGTATGGGTCCGCTCTCTACAAGCTATCTCGAAAGCAAGTTCACAACGATCTGGCGCAAGCGCGTCGTCTGGCTTTCGGTGCTCTTCATCGCGGAGCTCTTCACCTTCACGGCGCTGGCGCGGTTCGAATCCTCCATTGCCGCGGTCACGGCGCTCGCGCTGTTCGTGCCGCTCACCATTTCCACGGGAGGGAACTCCGGTTCGCAGGCTGCCACGCTCATTACCCGCGCCATGGCGCTGGGCGATGTCGCTCCCAGAGACTGGCTCAAGGTGGTGCGACGCGAGCTTTTCATGGGCATTGCGCTCGGCCTCACGCTGGGCGTCGTGGCATTCATTCGCGCGTCGATGACGCCGCAAAGCATTCTAGGGGCAGCCAATCGGTGGATGCTTGGCCTCGTCATCGCGCAGTCGGTGGCGGCGATCTGTCTGTGGGGCACGCTCGTCGGTTCGATGCTGCCGCTCATCTTTAAGCGCTTCGGCATCGATCCGGGGTATGCGTCGAGTCCTTTCGTGGCGACGTTCGTGGATGTGACGGGGATCGTGATCTACTTCTCCATCGCGAACGCATTCATATTATGAGGGGAGAGGGAAAAGTATGACGGGGCAAGGGACGACTCTATCGTGCCCTGTTCCCTTATCCCCTCATACCTATCCCTTATCCCTTTCTCGCGCTCCCGTCCTTCAAAAACAGCAGCAGGAATCCCGCGAAGACAGTGAGACTGAGCGAGAGAAGGTATGGGGCACCGAGGCCGAACTGGTCCCACAAGAGACCTGCGAGAAATGAGGCGAAGAAACTCATGAAGCCCATAACCATCTGAAATCCTCCGAGC
>JAUSKD010000053.1 GCA_030647195.1 Candidatus Peribacter sp.
TCAATGCCCACCGGCAGCACCGAGAGGCCTTCGTACTCGCGTGAGGGGGCATCGTAGACGGCACGCCGATGATTGCGGATGACGCGCAACATCGCATCGCGGTTCTCTTGGAACTTCGCGAATGTTCCGAGCTTTTCGGCCATCTCGGCGGACGCCGCGTACGATTCGCCCGTCATGATCGCCGTCAGCACTCCCGCCCAGGCGCGCGCCTCCGGTGAGTCGTAGGCAATGCCCATCCGCATCAGGAGGGCGCCCAGGTTGGCATGGCCGAGCCCCAGGGTGCGATAGAGGTAACTCAGCTCCGCGATGTCGCGGCTGGGGAACTGCGCCATCAGGACCGAGATCTCGAGCACGATGGTCCAGAGCCGGATGGCGTGCCTGAACTCCTCGGTTTTGAAGGACGCGTGCTCTTCGTCATAGAACTTGAGCACGTTGAGGGAGGCCAAATTGCAGGCCGTGTTATCGACGAACATGTACTCGCTGCAGGGATTAGAGGCATTGATGCGCCCCGCGGCGGGACACGTGTGCCACTCGTTGATCGTCGTGTCGTACTGCACGCCGGGATCGGCGCACACCCACGCGGCAAAGCCGATCTTCTCCCACAGGTCCCGCGCCTTGAGGGTCTTGCAGGCGGCAGGCTTGCGGCCCTCCTCCTCGGCTCTGCGTTTCTCGGTGCGCCAGGTGAGATCCCAATCCTGATCTTTCTCGACGGCCTCGAAGAACGCATGGGGAATGCGGACGGAATTGTTGGAGTTCTGCCCCGAGACGGTCTGGTAGGCCTCGTCGTTGAAATCGGTGGAATAGCCGGCATCCGCGAGCGCTGCGACTTTCTTCTCCTCTTTCGACTTCCACTCGATGAATTCGACGATATCCGGATGGTCTAAGTCGAGGCAGACCATCTTGGCGGCGCGGCGCGTGGTGCCGCCGGATTTGATGGCGCCGGCGGCGCGGTCGCCGATCTTGAGGAAGCTCATGAGCCCCGAGCTCATCCCACCGCCCGAGAGCGGCTCGCCCGATGCGCGCAGACGCGAGAAGTTGGTGCCCGTGCCGGATCCGTACTTGAACAGGCGCGCTTCGCGCACCCACAGGTCCATGATGCCGCCGGGATTCACCATGTCATCGTTGACCGAGAGGATGAAACAGGCGTGGGGCTGGGGATGCGTGTAGGAGTCGGTACTCTGCTTCACTTCTCCGGTCTTGGAATCGGCGTAGTAATGGCCCTGTGCGGGCCCCGTGATGCCGTAGGCGTAGTGCAACCCCGTGTTGAACCACTGGGGACTGTTGGGCGCGGCCATCTGGTGCACGAGCATGTAGGAGAGTTCGTCCTCGAAGGCCTGTGCGTCCTGCGCCGTCTCGAAGTACCCCTCCTGCTGACCCCAGTGCCGCCAGCACCCCGCGAGGCGGCGGATCACCTGCTTCACGCTTCGCTCCGGACCCGTGACCACGTTGCCATCCGCGTCATGGAGCAGATGCCCCTGCTGGTCGACCTGCGGCGTTCCCGCACGCCGGAAGTACTTGCTCACCATGATGTCCGTGGCCATCTGGCTCCAGGCCATAGGGATCTCGGCACCTTCCATCTCGAACACCACCGACCCGTCGGGATTCTTGATGCGACTGGTTCGCCGCTCATAGGCCACCTCCTCCAGGGGATCAGAACCCGGTGTCGTGAAGAGGCGCCGGACCGAGAGGCCGCTGCCACGGTGAAACTGGCCCGCCTTTGCCCCGCGATGCGCGGAGGCGGAGAGAGAGGATGACGGAGAAATCGGTTGCATGGGGGATGGAGGCGAAAAGAAAGGATGACACATCATCTTGTGTGTCTCCTCGTGCAATCACACAAGATATTGATGGTCTGCTGTCCGGTCAAATTTCCTCCCCGCATCGGCATGGCCCAGACCGATTGCGAGAAAAGGGCGTTACTGTCCCACAAAATCGCAGGCGATGGAAGATCTTGTCATAGTGAGCGCAAATCATTTCTCAGAAGCAGTAAAGCAGAAATAGTATCCGCACCCGGACGCTGCGCGACCCCTCAATACATCCCTCCCAAACGCATCTCACTAGAACAGAATCGTGCAGAGCAGAATGCCCGCCGCCAGAGACATGATGATGGTGATGGACCACCCGAAAATATTCGACGTACGCGTATTCACCCGTCCTCCCATGACCGAGCGGTTATTGCTGATGAGCAGAATGATCACGAGAAGCGGCGGGGCGATGATGCCGTTGAAGATCGCCGAGTAGTAGAGCATCTGAAATGCAGGGACCCGGAGAAGATTAACGAGAAGACCAATGGCCGTGGAGGCCACAATCACAGCGTAGAAACCGGGTGCCTGCCGGAACGTGCGATAGAGCCCCTCCTTCCATCCGAACGCCTCGGAAATGGCGTACGAAGCCGATCCCGCGAGGACGGGGACCGCCAGCAGCCCCGTACCGATGATCCCCGCGGCGAAGAGGAGTGAGGCAAACCGGCCCGCCAGCGGCTGCAGGATCGCCGCGGCCTCGGATGCCGTGGCCACCGTGCGGATGCCGTTCGCGCCGAGCGTGGTGGCCGCCGTCGTGATGATGAAGAACGTCATGAGATTGCTGAAGATCATGCCGAACGCGGTATCGAAGCGCATGGATCCCATATCCCGGCGCGTGACCTCAGGAACGCCTTTCCCCATATCCACAATCTTCTTCTTCAGCACTTCCTCCTCCACCTCCTCGTCGGCCTGCCAGAAAAACAAGTAGGGCGAAATGGTCGTGCCAAAGAGCGCCACAAGGTTCACCAGATACTCCTGCGTGAACGAAAAAGACGGCAGGAGTGTCGCGCGCAGGATCTCGCCCCATGGTTCCGTGACGGTGAATGCGGCAAGGACGTACGCGAGCAGCGACGCACAGAGTACCTTGAGCACCTTGGCATAGGTGCGATAGCTGACGAATACTTCCAGAACCAGGATGAGCATCGTGAAGGCGAAGAGCCACCCCACCGAAGGCATCCCCGTCACAAGCTCCATCGCATCCGCCATCGCCCCCAGATCCGCGCCGATGTTGACGGTATTGGCGACGAAGAGAAGGAAGACCGTTCCCGTGAGCAGCAGGGGTGAATAGTGCTTGCGGATGACGCCCGAAAGCCCCTTGCCGGTCACGAGACCGATGCGCCCGCACATCTCCTGCACGGCGATCATGAAGGGCGTGACGAAGAGTGCGAACCACAACTGCGCGTAACCGAATGCCGCGCCCGTCTGGGCGTAGGTGCCGATGCCCGACGGATCGTCGTCGGCCGCCCCGGTGATGAAGCCGGGACCGAGGGCGCGGAGGAACTTCCTGAACCGTGATTGCTTCACGGAAATCCACTTTAATGGAGGATTCGCTTCTCATAAAGAGGAATTCACTGCGTACGTCAGAATCCCGTCAGTACCACCTCCTCATCCAAAACCCCCGCCTTCCGGAAGCTCTGCCATGTCTTCGCGCCCCCTTCGATGAGGACTGAGGCAATGCCATGAAAGTCGCCTGAAGGAGTGGTGAGCGTCTTCCAGAGCTCCTGAAAATCGAATCGGCCGTCCCGCAACGGAATCTCTTCAATACTCACTCCCCTTCCCTTCAGAACTTTCCACTTGGCAGCATCGCTGCCGGACCTGCCCGCCGTAGCTCCTTCAGGAGCGGAGGCGGGAGCCGTGATGATGACCGTGCCGGACGCGAGCGCATCGCTGACCACGCGCGCCTCCATCGGAATCCTGAAGTGCGGATCGAGAATCACCCGCAGCGGTGATGGCAGGGCTAGCCCGAATCGGGTCGTTAATTGCGGATCATCGGCAATGACCGTCTGCACCCCGACGAGGATGGCGTCATGTTGTCCACGGAGCCACCGGTGCGTCCAGCGATCCTGTTCCTCGGATGTGATCTTGAGGGGACTGCCGTCCGGCTTGGCGATTGCCCCGTTTTTCGTCCGGGCACTGCGGATCGTCACCCAGGGACGCCCCTTCGTGCGGAGTGAAACAAAGCCCCGGTTGAGCCATTCACATCGTGCGCGCGAAACGGGACCGGTGACGCGGATCCCCGCCTTGAGCAGAGAGACAATCCCCTTCCCCGAAACCTGAGGATCCGGATCCACCATGCCGAAGACCACATGTTTGACTCCCCTTTCGCGGATGATGTCCGTGCAGGCGGGGGTTTTTCCGAGGTGGCAACAGGGCTCCAGATTCACATAAAGCACATCTTCTGAACTAATTTTTTGATCAAAGTTTTCGAGGAGCCGTCGTTCAGCGTGCGCCTTGCCGAATCCTTCGTGAAAGGCCTCTGCGATGATCTCCCCTTTTCGAACGAGCACAGCCCCCACGAGCGGGTTCGTGCCGACTTTTCCCCGGCCCTGTTCGGCGAGGATGAGACAGCGGTGGATGGACTGTTCGTGCATGGCCCCAGTATGACACAGGGGAATCCCGCGATCTTCAGCTTATGTACCAAAGAAATCCGGACGCAGCATGAGGTATGCCCGGATGAGCTTCTTCTGTTCCGGATTTGCCAGCCTCAAGGCTTTGCAGATAACGCCTTTCTTTAATTTCGTCTCCATGCGCCTCAACGAACCGTTTCTCGAATACATCACGCGCATTTCGCTCACCAAATTCAATTCCTCACTCATCTCTTTTCTGGTGAAACATTTCTGTACGAGAAAGTTTGAGTAACAATCCTGATATTCAGAAAAACTCTTGCAGTTGAGAAAATTCTGGGGACCGAACAGGAGCTTGTCATCGGCACTTGCCGGAAGCAAGCCGGCAGAAAACAGGCCATCCTTTTCGTTCACTAATAGCCGGTAGAGCGGACACCGGGTGCATCCATACCTGCAGCAGGACGCCTGCTCCACATCATAAATGAACCGATAGCCACGCCAGTCATCAAGGATGACCGTGATAAAACCGTCAAATTGTTCAGAGAGTTCTCTGAATTTTTTACGGGCCTGTGCAAGGATCTCTGGATCCATCAAAACATGTGAGGAAAAGGGGGCCTCAGAGTACGAAGACTCTGAGACCCCGCGAATCATTCGGAGGACTTGCGAAGGAGTGGAAGCGGACAGAGCGTGTAACCACCGAATGGGTCACCCATGCCCTCCACGGTGGCCCGGCAGCCTCCACGACACTTGTCCCAGCGATCACAGGACCCGCAGGGCTGCCCGACCGTCTGTTTGGTCAGTGCCTTGCGAGCGCAGATGAGCGGGGACTCGTACGCTGCGCGGATGGGGTCTGCGTCGGAAACATGCGCCAGCTTCACAGTGCTGTTGCTGCAGGACCGGATGTGCCCGTCTACAGCGAAGTACAAACCCTTGTCGTAGAAAGGGCAGGAGCCGAACACATGGGGCATCAGCAGTTTGCCGACCGGATCGCAGAACTCGGGAATGGCAGTCTGTTCCCCGCGCTTCTTGAGCTCACGGATGAGATCGGCCAGCTCCTGCGCCGTCGGCGCAACTACGAAGTATTCCGGGCTAATCGGCTCGCCGGATCCCATGAGTTCGAGATCCACTCCGATGCCGCGTGACCGGCAGAACTCGATGTAGCCCGGAATGAGGCGCAGATTCTTCTTCCGCACCAGATTCTGCAGACGGAAGAGCGGATCCCTGTACCCCGCGTCGAGAAACACCTGGATCCCCTCGATCATCCGTCTCGCCATATCTTCATCCCGACCGATCATCTCGGCCTGAAGCCTGATCTGCTCCGGATCGCCGGGATCAGCGATATTGAGCTTGCCGGTGATGTGCACACGGCGCTCAAAGAGCCAGCAGGCCATCTCCGGCGTGATCGTCACCATATTGGTGAAGATCCACGGCAGAATCCCGCGCCTGAGAAGCTCGCTCAAGTAGGGCTTCAGATGGGGCCAAAGCAGAGGTTCCCCACCCAAAATGTCCATCGTTTCGAGCTCCTCACCGCCCTTGTACTGCTTGCACAGGTCGAGGACACGGATGGCCTCCTCAAGCGTCATCGCACCATCGTTCAGGGCGTTACGACGGACCATGTAGCAGCCCGGACACCGAAACGGACACTGGGTTGTGACCTCGCTGATGCCAAACCGCAGTTCGGCGTCCCGCCCTGCATCACTGTAGCGCGTGTCAACACTCATCTCTCGTTCCTCCGAAAATGTGAAAGGACAGACTACGTTCTCCCGGATGTGGGATCCGCATGCAGCGGACTTCACCTGAAAAACAGAGAAAGAACGTCCTCGTCGCACTGCGAGGAGGGGGCGAAGTCGAGCTCTGCATTTCTTATTGCTTCGACACCATCCTCTCCCCGCGCAGGGAAGAGCGATGATGCCCATGGGCCTTCAGGATGGATCGATAGCCACCCTCTCCGCCATTCAGAAAGCCTGCGACACGTGTCACAGTGGCCGTACTCGATGGAGCGCACCTAGCCGCCTCGCGGTAGCTGACACCTGCCAGAAGAAGCCGCGCGACCTCCAGACGCTCGCTCAGGGCCTTCAATTCCGCCAATGTGGCGACATCGCGCAGGAAATCGCCTGCTTCCTTCTCCGTTCTGCAGGCGAGGAACGCCTTGCAGAGACGCCGGAACAGCGGATCCGTTCTCCAGGTGCCTTCGGTGAAGCGTTTCTTCGCCATGACAGTCCAAGAGTAGAACGGTGAATTATGTGTGTCAATGTATTAAAACAGTATTTCTCGTACGACAGCGATAGCTCCCGTACTCATCTCCAATATTCCAATTCCCCAATCCCTACCGTTTCACCACCCCCACCCGCTTGGCGATGACTTCGGCAGCGACGTTGCCCGGCACCTTGGCGTAGTGGCTCGGCTCCATGGAGTAGCTGGCACGGCCCTGCGTGAGAGAGCGCAGATCCGTAGCGTAACCGAACATCTCGGAGAGCGGCACGTTCACCTGAATGGTCTTGGCCGTTCCACGATCGCCCGTACTCTGAATCACGCCGCGGCGCGAGTTGATATCGCCCATCACGTCGCCCAGGAATTCCTCGGGTGTGACGATCTCGACCTTCATGATCGGCTCGAGGATGATCGGGTCGGCCTTGCGGGCGGCATTCTGGAAACCGATGGAAGCCGCAATCTTGAACGCCATTTCGGAGGAGTCCACATCGTGGTAACTACCATCGAGCAGCTCCACTTTCACATCCACCACCGGGTAGCCGGCCTGAATGCCGCGCGTCATACCTTCCTGGAACCCCTTGTCGCAGGGCGAGATGAACTCGCGGGGGATGCGTCCTCCCACGACCTCGTTCACGAACTCATAACCCTTGCCCGGCTCCTGCGGAATAATCTTGAAGATCACATGGCCGTACTGTCCGCGACCACCTGTCTGCTTGATGTACTTCTCTTCGTGCTCCATCTCTTTCTGGATCGTTTCGCGGTAGGCCACCTGCGGCGTACCCACGTTCGACTCCACTTTGAACTCGCGGCGCATACGGTCGACGATGATGTCCAAGTGCAGCTCGCCCATGCCCCCGATGATCACCTGTCCTGTTTCGTCATCCGTGCGCACAGAGAAGGTCGGATCCTCTTCGGCAAGCTTCTGCAGCGCCATACCCATCTTCTCCTGATCGGCCTTGGTCTTGGGCTCCACGGCCATGTGGATGACCGGTTCCGCGAACTTGATGGATTCGAGGCGGATGGCATGATCCTCGCCGCAGAGCGTGTCGCCTGTGCGCGTATCTTTGAGGCCGATCACCGCGGCGATGTCGCCCGCCTCGACCTCCGTGATCTCGGTGCGGTGATTGGAGTGCATGCGGACGATGCGCCCGATGCGCTCCTTGGTGCCCGAACGCGAGTTGATCATGTACGTGCCCGCCTTCATCACGCCGGAGTACACGCGGACGAATGTCAGCCGCCCCACGAACGGATCGGTGGCGATCTTGAAGGCAAGAACGGTGAGCGGATCGTCATTGGATGCCTTGCGCTCCTCTTCCTTCTCCGTATCGGGGTTGAAGCCCTTCGCGGGCACGACATCAAGCGGGGAAGGCAGGTACGCCACGACCGCATCCAGCATCATCTGCACGCCCATGTTCTTGAGCGAGGAGCCGCACACCACGGGGTAAATCTTGTTCTTCACTGTTCCCACCCGAAGGCCCTTGATGATCTGTGCATCCGTGAGGGCGTTATTCTTCAGGTACTCATCCAGCAGGTCGTCATCGGCCTCCGCAACCTTCTCCATCAGGACCGCGCGGTACTCCGAGACCTCATCATTCATCTCTTCGGGAATGGGAATCTCGACGATCTTCTCGCCGTGCTCACCCTCGAACTTGAACGCCTTTTTCCCGATGAGATCGATGATGCCCGTGAAATCGGATTCCGCACCGATGGGGAGTTGGATCGCCACGGCGTGCTTGCTCAGACGGTCGTGGATAGAGCCGAGGGACATGTAGAAGTCGCCGCCGGTCTTATCCATCTTGTTGATGAATGCAAGCCGCGGAACACCGTACTTGTCGGCCTGTCGCCACACGGTCTCGCTCTGGGGCTCCACGCCCTGGCTGCCGTCGAAGACCACAACGCCGCCGTCGAGCACGCGAAGTGAGCGCTCCACCTCTGCCGTGAAGTCCACGTGCCCGGGAGTGTCGATGATGTTGATCGTGAAGACCGTGTCCTTCCCCTCGACATCCTTGGCCTTCCAGCTGCACTGCGTTGCCGCAGAGGTGATGGTGATACCACGTTCGCGCTCCTGCTCCATCCAGTCCATGGTGGCCTCGCCCTCGTGCACCTCGCCGATTTTGTAGTTCTTGCCCGTGTAGAACAGGATGCGCTCGCTGGTCGTCGTCTTGCCGGCGTCGATATGGGCAATGATACCGATATTGCGGAGATTCTTGAGGTCCATGGAATGAAGAGGAAACGGGTACAGATGAAACGTGCACCATGAGCGTAGATGCGGAGCACCCGCGCCAAAGTGCGAAAACTATAGGGAAATTGGCAGGCTGGCGCAAATATTCAGGAGGAAATGTGGACAGGCCCCAATTGTTGACAAATTATATAAAAATAGTAATTTGTGTGCAATGAACAACGAATCAGACGGACTCTTCGATGACGTCCCAACCAGTCCGACGCAACACGGCAGTTCCGCGCACACCCGGCGTCTTGATGAAATCCTTGCCGAATACCGCAAGCAGCCGGCCATGATTCCTGCAACCTACATACCGTCGCCCGCTCCCGCGCCGAAAAAAACTGCGGACGGATCCGCAGCATACGAAGATCTGTGCGGGCGACTGACGGCCATCGCCAACGGGCCGGTGCAGGACCGGTACGAGCTGGATTGCGCAACGCTGGGGCTCAATGACATGGATGGTGAGCAGAGCGTGAGTGCCCTCATCGGTTTCTGGAAGAGCCTCGGCAAACCCCGCGGCAAGATCGTCATTGGCAACGCGTCGGAGCAGCTGCGTGGATCTCTCAAAATGAAAAATCTCGTGAATGGAATCTTCAGGCTGGAACACCGTGAAACCGGCACGGCAATAGAGTCCGCCGAGGCATAGGGCGCTCACGTGGGCTGTCGTTACTTCGCCAAGTGCGCAAAGGCCTTGTTTGCCTGCGCCATCTTCAGGACGTCCTCTTTCTTCTTCACCGCCGGACCCTGCCCCGACGAGGCATCGAGAAGCTCCAAACCGAGCCGCTGCGCCATGGGCATCCCCTTGCGGGATCGTGCGGCCGTGAGCAGCCACCGGATCGAGAGCGTCTGCTGGCGGCGGGGACTCACCTCTACCGGTACCTGGTACACGGCACCAGCCACACGCTTGGGACGCACCTCCACGAGCGGCGTGACATTGAGCAATGCTTTGTTGAAAACCTCGAGCGGCGCATCCTTCGTGCGGCTCTTCACCACCTCGATGGCATCCCAGAAGACACGGCGGGCCGTGGACTTCTTGCCGCGCTTCATCAGGCAGCAGATGAATTTCTCGATCAGGGGATCGGAACCTTCGGGGATGAATGATTTGATGGGCTTGGGCATGGGTCAGAGAATTGGAATAAGGGGGATCAGCTCTTCTTGGGCCTCTTGGCGCCGTAGCGGCTGCGGCCCTGTCTGCGGTTCTGCACGCCTTCGGTGTCGAGAATGCCGCGCACGATGTGGTAGCGCACACCCGGAAGGTCTTTGACGCGTCCGCCGCGCACCAGCACCATGGAGTGTTCCTGCAGGTTGTGGCCCTCGCCCATGATGTAGGCCTTCACTTCGTGACCGTTGGTCAGGCGCACACGGGCGATCTTGCGCAGGGCGGAGTTCGGCTTCTTGGGCGTCATGGTCGTGACCTTGATGCACACGCCGCGCTTGAACGGAGCACCCTTGGGGAGCGGGACGGCGCGCATGTTGAGCGTATTCCAGGTGTACTGGAGCGCAGGCGCCTTGGACTTGCGTCGCCGCTGTCTGCGTGGGTGCCGGATGAGCTGGTTAATCGTGGGCATTAGGGTTAAACGAGGGAAGAAAGCCGATCGAGGGTACTTGTTCGCAAAAGGGATGGCAAGGAAAATCAGGCCGCTTGCGGGGGCACTGCGGCACTTTCGGGGGCAGCGGCATGCGCAGCCTTCTCCGCTTTCTCTGCCTTGTCGGCCTTCTCCGCTTTCTCCGAAAGGTAACGCTGACGGTAGACCTCACCCGTGGGGATGAGGCGGCCGATGATCACGTTCGCCTTCAGATCCTGCAGGTTATCGACGCGGCGGGTGGTGGCAGCTTCGACGAGCACGCGGATCGTCTCCTGGAAGGAGGCTCCGGCCAGCCATGAATCGGTGGCCAGTGCCGCGCGCGTGATGCCGAGGAGCAGGCACTCGAAGGTCACGTGCTTGCCCTTGCCCTTGTGCTCTTTGTCGATGCGGCGGTTCTCGGCCTCGACGACGCTGATATCCACCGTGTCGCCCGGCAGCAGATCGGACTCGCCCGCATCGATGATGCGGACCTTCGAGAACATCTTCTTCACGATGATTTCCAAGTGCTTGTCGTTGATGGTCTGTCCCTGCGAGGCGTAGATCTTCTGGACCTCCTGCACGATGTACTTCTGCACGGCGTACGGACCTTTCTTCTCGAGAAGTTCATGCAGGTTGAAGTGTCCGATATTCAGCGGATCACCCACCTTGATCATGTCGCCCGTGCGCACGCACAGCGATTCGCGTCCGCCGAATTCGTAGGTGCGCTCCTGAATCTCGCCATGCCGCACGCGCACGATGCCATTCTCGACACCCGTCACCTTGCCCGTCACGGTCGCCTTGACCGTGGAGCGGTCCATCACGGACCGCGCGAGCACGGTGCGCTCCTTCACATCCTGCCCCTTCTTGACGACGATTTCGTGACCTGCGGGAATGCGATAGTTGTCCTCGCCCAGCTCCTGGGCGAACACATGCACCTGCGTCTTGCCGCCCTGGTGTTTCACTTTCACCTGTCCGGAAATATCCGCGAGCACGGCCGGCGTACGGGGACTCCTGGCCTCGAACAGCTCTTCCACGCGGGTGAGACCCTGCGTGATGTCCGAACCCTCGGCGACTCCTCCCATGTGGAAGGTGCGCATGGTCAGCTGCGTGCCCGGTTCGCCGATGGACTGCGCGGCGATGATGCCGACGGGAGTACCGATCTTGACCGTGGCGTTGTCGCCCAGGTCGCGTCCGTAACACTTCTGGCAGATGCCCCGAAGCGTGGCGCACGTCATGATGGAACGCACCGCCACCTCCTGCACCTTGTGCTGCTGGATCTTCTGCAGGAGCACGGCATCGACCTCGTCGTTGCGCCGCGCAAGCGTCTCTCCGTTCGCGATCAGGTCCGCCGCGACCGTGCGGCCGAAGAGCCGGCTCTCGAACTTCTCGCCCACCTCTTCGGATTCCTTCCGCGAGATGGTGTGTGATTCAAAGGTTCCGCAGTCTTCGTCGATGATCAGGATATCCTGCACGGCATCCACGAGGCGGCGCGTCAGGTAGCCGGCCTCAGCCGTCTTGAGCGCGGTGTCGGACTTGCCCTTGCGGCCTCCGTGCGTGGCGATGAAGTACTCGAGCACCGAGAAGCCGTCTTTGAGGTTACTTTGAATCGGCAGCTCGATGGTGCGTCCCGACGGATTCGCCACGAGGCCTTTCATGCCGGCCAGCTGCGCGACCTGTCCCCAGTTTCCACGTGCGCCGGAGTCGATGACATACGTGATGTCGTTCTCTTCGATTGCCAAGAATCCCTCGGTCATCCGGGCCGAAATCTCGTTCTTCACCTTCGACCAGACCGTGATGGCGTGCGTGTAGCGCTCGTCATCGGTCATGAGTCCCTTCCAGTAGTAGTCATTGATCATGCGCACACGCTTGTTCGCCTCGACCAAGAGGCCGTCGCGCTCCGGGGGAATACGCATGTCCTGCGCACCGATGGAAATGCCCGAGAGCGTGGCGTACTCGAAGCCGATATCCTTGATGAGATCGGCCAGATTCACCGTCTCTTCGCGACCGACCTTGTCGAGTGCCTGCGCCAGCAGCGCAGACAGATCCTTCTTGCGCATCGTCTTGTTGATGAGGCCGAGAGCGGGCGGCACGATCTCCTGAAACCGGAGCCGGCCCACCGATGTCTCGATGATCTTCGGCTCCTCGCCGCTCGCCGCATAACGCACCTTGACCTTCGCCTGCAGATCCACCACACCCTGACCGTACGCGAGGAAGGACTCTGCGGGCGAGGAGAAAATCATCCCCTCCCCTTTCTTGCCGGCGTGCACCTGCGTCAGATAGTAGCAGCCGAGCACCATGTCCTGCGCGGGGTTGATGATGGGTTCTCCGGCGGAGGGCTTGAGCAGGTTCTGGTGTGCCGCCATGAGCGTGGCCGCCTCGTACTGCGCTTTCTCCGAGAGCGGAACGTGCACGGCCATCTGGTCTCCGTCGAAGTCGGCGTTGAACGCGGCGCACACGAGCGGATGCAGACGGATGGCGAGACCTTCCACCAGCTTGGGCCTAAAGGCCTGAATGCCGAGGCGGTGGAGCGTTGGGGCACGGTTCAAGAGCACGTACTTGCCCTGAATGACTTCTTCGAGGATGTCCCACACCTCCTTGCCGCCGTCCTGCACCAGACGCTCGGCACCCTTGACGTTATGAGCCAGCTCGTCACGGATCAGGCGCCCGATGACGAACGGCTTGAAGAGCTTCATCGCCATTTCTTTGGGGAGTCCGCACTGGTGGAGCTTGAGTTCCGGACCGACCACGATGACGGAGCGGCCCGAGTAGTCCACGCGTTTGCCCAGCAGGTTCTGGCGGAAGCGCCCCTGTTTGCCCTTGAGCATGTCGGAGAGCGAGCGCAGTTTTCGGCGATCACCCGCGGTGAAGAGCGTCTTGCCCGCGCGGGCGGAGTTATTGAGCAGCGTATCGACGGCCTCCTGCAGCATGCGTTTTTCGTTGCGGCAGATCACCTCCGGCGCGCCGATGCTCATCAGCTTCTTCAGACGGTTGTTGCGGTTGATGACGCGACGGTAGAGATCGTTTAAGTCCGATGCGGCGAAGCGGCCTCCGTCCAGCTGCACCATCGGGCGCAGATCCGGCGGAATCACCTGGAGGCGCATGAGGATCATCCACTCCGGCTTGATGTTGGCTTTCTTCAAACTCATGACGAGCTTCATGCGCTTCATGAGCTTCTTCAGTCGCTGGCCGCTGGCCTGCGTGCGCTCCTTGGCCAGATCTTCATAGAGCGTATCGAGATTGATATTCCCGACGATCTCTTTGAGTGACTCCGCTCCTGTTCCGGCGCGGAACACGTGGCCGAACTTCATGTTCACCTCGCGGAATTTGAGCTCCGAGAGGACGGCACCCACGTGCAGGTTCTTGAGGTCATCCAGCGCCTCGCGATGATTCAACTTGAGCGACTCGAGCTTGTCGGCGAACTCCTTGTCCAGGGCATCCAGCTGGGCGCGCGTCGCCTTGGATTCATTGAGTCCCTTCTTGGCCTGGTCGTACTCCCCTTTCACCTGCTTCTTTCTCTGCTCCATGGAAGCATCCAATTCTTTTTCGGTTTCTTTCTTCTGATCCTCCTCCACGGAAATCACGATGTACGCAGCGAAGTAGACGATCTGCTCGAGCGTCTTGATAGGAAGATCAAGGAGCAAACCGATGCGCGACGGCGAGGACCTGAGGAACCAGATGTGCGTGACCGGCACGGCCAGGTTGATGTGGCCCATCCGCTCGCGGCGGACGATACTGCGCGTCACTTCGACTCCGCATTTCTCACAGACGACACCGCTGTAGCGGACCCCCTTGTACTTGCCGCAGAAGCACTGAAAGTTCTTGGTGGGTCCGAAGATGCGCTCGCAGAACAGGCCATCCGGCTCGGCGCGCTGCGTGCGGTAGTTGACGGTCTCGGGCTTGGTCACTTCGCCGCGCGACCATGCGAGGATGTCTTCGGGACTCGCCACACTGAGTGCAACAGCATCGAAGGAATCGGTGGCGGCGGAGATCTTGGGAGCGGGCATGGGAGATAGGGTGAGGAATAGGGTGAGGATGAGGCGGGAAAGATCAGATTTCAGCGTATAAAAGACCGCAGCCCTTCCGGTCTCTTCGTCTAAAAGAGGAGAAGGACTCCGGCGATTTCAGGGGAATTCTACTCACTTAAAATGCCAAGGCAAGCACGTTTTCTGCATTTCCTGACGGATGCCATGTATTGACAATTTTATTTTATATTGTATCATACCCAAGCTCTCAGCGCGTGTCTGTTCAAGATGAGCAGATGCTGATGAGCAACGCGGCAGTTCATTCACAACACTCTAGACAAAAGAAGGAGGCTCTTATGAGCCAACCCGACCGACCGTTCGATCCCCGACTGGACGACCCGCAGGAGCCGGAAGGCCCCGCAGACTGGCGTGGTGAGAAGCCCCGACGTGTTCGCCGCCGTTCCCCCCGCCAGGTCTACCAGGACATGAGCGACAAGGGGCAAGGCCGCATCCAGGGCATCACCTTCGGCGCCCTCGGTGTCGCGTTCCTGTGGACCATCGTGTCCCTCGTGACCGGCGGCCACGCCGAGCAACAGCAGGCCCAGAAGCCTGCCGAGAAACCCGCTGCGAAGGCCCTCGTGGCCTCCGCCGGATCCGACAACCAGGTCACCCGGCGACCCGAACCCGGACGCAGCGGAGCAGACGACATGCCGAAGCTCCGCGATCCCGAGCGGCGCACTCCCATCGCGCGTGAGCCGGCCCCGGCCGAGTCGGCTCCCACCGCAAGTGTGGTGCCTGCGAAGACCGTGGCGACAAAGCTCCCCACGCCTGTGATCCCGCCCAAGCCCGAAGCCCCCATCTTCTCTGCTGCAATCGCTTCAGACTTCAGCAGCGTCGTGAGTCACAAGATTAAGGGCTCTCAGGAAAAGAAGGTTGCAGCCGCCTTCGATGAGGTCATTGGTGCCTTCGGCGGAGATTACAAGTTCAAGAGCGCTGAAAAGGGCGAATGGATTTACACTCGCAACGCCACCAGCACTCAGGCTGTGACAGCGGTCACTGTGACTTCCCAAATCGTCACCGTGACGCTCAAGACAACTCCGAGCAACGATCAGCTCGACCGGCTGACGAAGCCGGTACAATCGCTCGCAAAGTCCCTCGGTCTTCCGACTGAGGGAGAGTGGACCGGCGACGGTCTTACTCGCACGTTCATGTTCCGGACGGGTAACCCCGCCGGAACGAAGAAGTAGTCAGTTCCTAACTGCCGCAACCACCTCATCAGCATGATGCTCGATGAGGTGGTTTAAAATGGACTCAAATTGACGAATATACACAGAATTTTCAATCTATTTGGCTATTTGTTGATTTCTAAGGCATTGACTATTTCTAATATTTTGGTATTTTATCTATTACGTGATCCAGACCCTTCGACTTCGCTCAGGGTGAAAGATCCGAGATCTTTCAAACCACCGTTCTCCCCTCCGTGCTGAGGAGATCTTTCTGACATGGTTGTCAGAGCGTACGTCTCCTCAGCGGCGGATGGGAAATTGCAAACACGTTTAGACCAAGGGAGAAAGAGTATGACATCTCGTTGTGTCCTGTGTGTCCTGTGTGTCCTCGCGCTCGTCACGCAAGTGACCGGCGCAGAACCCTTAACACCGGCCTCCGTGCCGGACCCGAGTGCGCTCCTTGCGGGCGGCAAGACAGTCGTCATCGATAGCCTGCAAAAGGCTCTCAAGCGCCAGCAAGACGCGGCGACTGCGGTGGCTGCCAAGGATCGCGACAAGCGAGCCGCGGACGCAGAAGTCGTCCGGCTCCAAGGCGAACTCAAGGTCGCCAAAGAGAAGCAGGCTGCACTCGCAAAAGCCATCGCGGAGAAACTGCCTGCGGAAGTACAGAAACTCAAGGCGGCGACGGATGCCTGGACGACCGCTAGGACGGAGCTGTCTACTGCTCAGTCGACCTCTGTCGCAAGCGGTGTCCTCGCGGAGTTGAAACTGAAGCTCGACGCGACGAATATGACGCTCGACGCGGCAAAGAAAGCATTCGCGTCGTTCGTGAGAGGGGTGAACGGCACCGCCGGAACGGGCATTGTCGAGAACCTCGACCCCCTCGTGGTGAACGATGCGTTCTCCACTGCCCAAGGCAAGCTTGACGAAAAAGTTGCCGACGTCGCTGGCAAGCATTCTGCGGCACAGGGCAAAGCTGGCACGGCCGCCCTGGCTCTCACCACGGCAGTTAATGAACAACGGTCTGCGGAAGCCGCATTACAAACGGCCACCGCGGCCGCTGGCCCTCAGATCGTCCTGCAAGAAGTGCAGCAGCTCGCAAGCCGGCCAGTCAAACTGCCCCCCGCAGTCGTCACGCAGATCGGAAATGCCGAACGAGACTCGAAGAAGAGTGTCGATGAGCTCGTGATTCTGAAAGACGAGGTTGCGAAGCTCAAGAAGGCTCTTGGAGAGTTTCAGACGGCGCAAGGCACGGTCAATGGCGAGTTGAAAAGCGCCATCACAACAACGGACGGCAAGGTCACGACGCTTCAGGGCGACGTGACGGCCGTCAAAAAGGTGACCGACGGCCTCGACGCGCGGCTGAAGGCGATCGAAGACGAGATGAAGAAAATCTCGGAGGCGATCGGCAAGATCCCCTTGAACCCGGTCACGTCGGAACAGGTCGCTGCACTCCTCAATAGCGCGACCAGTTCCCTCGCCACCGGTGCCAAGGCCGAAGAGATCCTCGGACTCGTCCGACAGCTTGAGTCCAAGGTCAAGGCCATGGAAACCAAAACGGGACCCCGCCAGATTTTGGTCTGGGTCCCGACCCGCTGCGGTGGCTACTGGGCCTCGCAGTGGGTGACTGAACCTTCCCAGCAAGAACCCCAGAATTAACCGCAATTTCCTGTTCGCCAGAACAGACCCCGCAGTCGATGGATCGATTGCGGGGTTGCTTTGTCTTGATGAATGTTGACCCCGCGAACGATCAATTCTTGCCCACGTTCTCGAGCCCGAGTTGCAGCAACAATTGGATGAGATCGGCGTTGCCGTTTGTGGGAACACCGGGAATGAATCGGGCCGGTTCCTTCCACTTTGTGGCATCTTCGTTGCTCCAGCGCACCAACCACTTGCCCTTCTTCGTGAGACTGATGACGACACCCTTCCCCTCTCCCTCAACGGGGAGGTAATGGAACTCACTGGGACCCGAACCACCTTGTTTCAGGAGCTTCTTGTTCGGATGCGTGGCTTCGTACTGGGCTACCACCTTCTTGATCGCTTCATTGTTCTGCAGGGTTTCCAGAGCCTGCCCCACTTCGGCGAACGTCCTGAACTGGTCCGGGTTCAGCGTGAGCACATCCGCCGGCTTTGCAGGTGCCGCCTCCGCCGGTTTTTCCGCAGGCTTCTTGAGCGCATCGCGAAGGCCGCGGAGCTTCGCCCGGGTTGCCTCAGTCAAATTCGTATTGGACGCAATCTGAGCTTCAATTTTTTCCAGAAACTGCCGAACACGGGCGTCACCTTTCACGCTCTGTATGACCGGGATGATCTTCAGAAGGCGATCGACTGATCCGCTGATCGTCTCGTCGCTCCCCTGCCCGCTGGCTACAAGGCGGTAGGAAATTTCGGGAGGCATTTCTCCGGAGTTCGTCGGGTCACGCGGGAGATCGGCGGCGGGTCCCTCCTCTGACTGCATCCTCGGTACGAGCTTGGGAACAGGCTTCGGAGCAGGCTTCGGAATGGATTGAGGAGCCGGCTTCGCTTCGGCTGGAGCAGGCGCCGGCTTATGCTCTTTGACCCACGCCTCGAGGAGGGCCTTCACTTTTGCTCGCGATTGACCGGGCTTGATGTCTATGGTTGCTGCATCCGGTTTGCCGTCCGTTTCTTTGAAATGCACTTTCACGCCATGAAGTACAGAGCGCTGGACTGCCGAAAGGTCATCAAGAATAACCTGTGAAACCGTCTGAAAATCGTTGACGGTTGTTGGGACTGGTTGGTCATTACGGAGAATGATATCGAATGCGATTAACGACTGATTGGCTGCTGCCTGCGCCTCTGTCACCTGTTGCGTGGTTTCTTTGGGTGCCGCGGCCGGCTTCTCCGCAGTGGGCTTTGGAGCGGGTGCCGGTTTTGGTGCGGGCGCTTCCCGGGGCTTCGGCACCTCTTTTAGCACTGTCTCCAAACGGCTGGCAGCAGACTTCGCCCAGTCGCCTTTGCTTTCCGTGCCGATATTCGGCGTGTGCACTTCATGCCCGTCGACAGTGAACTGCAAGTAGGCGGCGCCTGTCGTAAGACGGCCTTTCAGCACCACTCCCCTTCCCGCATACGCAAGCGAGTCGAGCACCTTCAACAGTGCCGGTGTGGCCTGCGCATCGAGGAAGTTTTTCCAGAGTTTTTCGGCGCCGGGATCCTGTTCCTGCGTTTCCCACTTCACGAGCTGGCTGAAGGATTTGCCGTTGAACTTCTCCACTCTCTTTTCTGCTGCAGGAGGAGGTGTTGCCACGCCTTTTTCTCGTGATGCCTGCGGAGACGACGAAGGGGCGGACGGTGAAGGCTTTGGAGTGAAGTCAGGAGCAGGGGTCGGAACAATGGGAGAGTGCGCAACTCTCTCTTGAACAGGAGGAGGGACGGGAGAGGCCGGCTTTTCCTTCTTTGCTGCAGGAGCCTTCTTCGCGGGTTCGGCGGGCTTCGCTGCAGGACGGGTTTGAGGCCGTGCGGGAGCAGATGCGGGGGCGGGCTTGGGCTTCGCCGGAGTCTTCTTCGGCTTGGACGGTTTCTCGGGAGGAGCAGCCTCCGCAATCAGAGTCGAAGAAGAATCCTGCCCCGCAAGCACCATGTCGATGAAATGCAGGAGCTGACGGGTATTGCGGGGCGCCACGCGGTTCATGTCGCGGTCATTCACGCCCTCGGTGCGAGCAAGACTGCGAATCAGTTCATCGGCCGCGCGCAGATCCTGGTTGCCCCAGCGAAAGTGTCCGCCGGTGATATCCGTGCGCAGCCGTTCGCAGGCCTGCCGCGCCGAGGTATCACGGCCGGCGATCTCGGCGATGCGCTGAAGAGTGCCCGATGTTCGCTCACGTTCGGGCGTGCGCTTGTTTGCATCACGGCGCTCTTCCCACTCCTGAAAAGAGAGACGCTCAGCAGCGGGTTTCTGCCTGGGAACCGGCTTCGTGCCGATGGGCCCCCAGATCTTCTCGCCTTCGATGACGATGTACTCGTTTTCCGGAATATAGGTGATGCGGACGAACGTGCCATTGGGTGTTTGTTCGACGTGGATGCCCATCTCTTCGAGCGCGCGCGTATGGTAATCCATCTGCTCGGCCTCCGGCTTCCATGCGCCGAATCCCTGCTCCGTTCCCTCCTGACCCAGCGGCCGCTGGCCGCGGATGTTGTTGATCATCATCGACTGCCGCAGCCCCAGATTCATCGCCCCCTGATTGCCCGAAATATTGGGGAGCACCTTCTGCTCGCGTCCCCATCCGGTCGAGAACGAGAGGATCAGGTGCTCGTGCCCACCACGGGTTCCGCGCCCGTCGCGCCAACCGTAGGGGTAGTAGCGATCGACGGGGGGCTTGATGCGGTCGTTTGTTTCCGGTGCGGAAACAGGAGAAGTGACTTCGGAAGAATAGGCGGGAGTACCGCCGATGCCCCTCCGCGTTCCCGCCGGGGATGCGGGCCGCCCGAGGACGGAAGCATCGGAGCTGACCACGCCTGCCTGCGCCTCAAAGCGGGCGAGCATGGCTTCCGTTTCCGCAAGAATGCGCTCGCGGGCCTGCATGGCGTCCTCGAAATCCGAAACAATGCGCCCGTCTCTGTCCATCAACTGGAAACGTTCGAAACGTACACCCAGCTCCCGGTAACGGGACTCCAACGCCGCAATGTTATCCTGTGTGGTCGTCCACTCGCCCAGTGCCTTCAGACGACTTTCCGATCCGAACGCATGTTGCTTTGCGGCGGCATCGAGCGACTGCAGACGCGCATGGAGCGCCGCCTGCGTTGCGCGCACGCGCTCATGGAGATTTTTGCCTCGCTCCTGAAGGGCACGAAGACGTTCACTCGCGGGCTTGCGCTGCTCCGACGCCTCCTGCGATTCCGGAGAACCCGCGGGATAGCGCTTGCGAAACGGCTGCTCACCGTCATACGCGCTCTGGCGCGGCACGTTCCGCCAAAGCATACGTGATTCGCCGGTCTGTTCACTGTGCGTCTTTTTCATGGGGAGGTATGGAGGATTTTGATCGCTTCATCTTCTGCTCAAGCGAAGAAAGTTCCTGTGCATGCGACTGAAGCTCCTCCTGGTCGCGATCGGCATGACGCAATCCGTGTTCGATCTCTTCGATCGCCTGCTCGCCGGCCGCGATGGACCGTTCCGCCTCCACTTCCTTCTCCCGGATCCTTTCATTCGCATGCGAGAGATTTGTCGCCAGCTCAGACCGCCGTTCATCCGTGAGCTTCTCGCCGATATTGCGCGCCCGCGCGCGCATGGCCTCGGGCAGAGACTCGCAGGATTCCACCGTCTTCTGGAATGTGTGTTTGTCCATTGATTACATGATTATAGCATATTTTGGCATATTTTACTACCCATGCCCTGCGTTCTAGCGCCGCAGCGCGAGA
>JAUSKD010000054.1 GCA_030647195.1 Candidatus Peribacter sp.
GCCACAAGTTCTTTGGGGGCGAGCTCCGCGGCGAGTGCTTTCTGTACAGGTTCCAACGAGGCGATGTGCACGCCGTAGAGCGCGAACGCTGCGATCACCAGAGCAGGGGATTTGAAGAGGATGAACAGGAGCGCCACCCCGATCCAGCAGCCGTACGAAAAGAGCAGCACGGCTTTGCGTCCGATGCGGTCCGCAAGCTTGCCAAAGAACATTGAGAGAGCGGCGGCGATGACGGTGTAGAGCAGGTACAGCACCGGCATTGTTCCGATGGAGAAGCCGAGCGCCTTGGCCGAGAGGAGCAGAAAGGAGTAGCTGAAGCTTCCGAGCATGAAGAAGGCGCTTAGGACGATGTAGAGACGCAGATTTGGCGAAAAATCTTTCAGGTGGATTCCTTTAAACACCTTCGTTCCATCCGGTTTCTGCTCGTGGTACATGCCGAGCACCAGAAGCACGGCGAGCATGGAGGGGATCGCGGCGATCATCATGAGAGTGCGAAGCGGGATGAACCGCACGAGCACGATGGCGGCGAGAATGCCGACCATGGCTCCGGCATTGTCCATCATGCGCAGGATGCCGAAGTGCCGGCCGCGGTTCTGAACGGTCGAGAGATCCGAGACGATGGCATCCCGCGGGGCGCCGCGCATCTTGCCCGATCGGTCCAGGAGCCTAAATGGCAGCACCCAGTGCCATGTGGGAGCGAGGGCATAGCCCACTTTGGCGATGCCGCCGAAGAAGTAGCCCATCCACACGAAGGGCTTGCGCTTGCGCGTCCGGTCCGAGAGGTAGCCGGCAGCGGCCTGCGCAATACTGACAAAAGCATCGCCCAATCCATCAATGAGTCCCACCACCGCCATGTTGGCCCCGAGCACGGTCGTCAGGAACATCGGCCAGATCGAGAAGATCATGTCCGCGCCCATGTCGTGCAGAAAGGATGCGGAGGCGAAGGTCCAGACGGTGCGTTTGACGTAACGGGGATCGGGTGGCGCGGATTCCATAGGCGCCTACCGTAGAGGATTTTGGCTCTCTTCGCCACTTGGGATGGAGTGATTGGCATCCCGTTCTTCCCTATACTGGATTCCCATTCCCCCCATACGCATGTCCACGAAAAAAGTTTTCACATCCGAGCAGGCCGCTGAAGTGTCAGGCAAGATCGGCCTCGATTTTGCCTCAGTCGGGTTCGATCTGGAGCAGTTCCGCATGGGCATGGATGTCGAGCTGGAACATGGAAAAGTAGATCCGCAGACCAACGTGACGGATGACGATCCTGTGATGACGGGCAAGATCGCTCTGGCGCACCTGAGGGAATTTCCCGATTACTACACGCGTCTCAACGAGATGGAGAAGGAGGCCGAGACATATTGGGATGCGCGCAAGTGATCGGCTCTAGGGTTTGCGCTCTATACATACCTCATGCAGTTTGGCGAGTGCCGCTGGTGCCTTATCTGCGTCAACCACAAAGGTCATCACACGCTCGTTGAAGCCCTGCGAGATGAAATGGATGTCGGCTTCCGCATCCGTGAGTGCAGCGGTTGCGTCGCGCGCCACGCCGGGCCTTTTCATGTTGTTGCCCATGCAAAAGAGGAGAGACTTGTTGCGTGTCACGCTGAGTTTCAAATCCGGGCTGGATCCGAAACGTTGCTCTAGAAATGCTTTGAATGCCGTAACTTTTTCTTCAGGAAAATCCCCGTTGGAAAAGGTGAAGGAGAGGGTCACTTCGCTCGTGCTGATCTGGTCGATGGAAATGGGCGGATCCTGCTCGACAAACCACTGCGTCACGGCATGGACGAATCCTGCATGCCCGAGCATCGAGATGGATTCGATCTCCAGTGCAAGCGGCATCCGGCGCGATGCCACGATGTCCACGCCGTTCGGTTGCGGATCGAAACGATGGATGTGCGTTATTTTGTCCGCAGCTTCGTCCCGGGGATTCATGACCAGAGCGGGGATATCGTATTCTGCAAGCATGCGGAGTGCCTCCGGGTGTACCGCTTTGCCGTTCGCACCGCGCAGGCTTCCGAAGGCCTCCATGGCAAGCTCGTAGGTCATTTCGGGCACCACGCGCGCATGCGGGATTTTTTTGGGATCGGCGCTCGTGATGGGGGATTTTTTCTCAATCAGGTACGCCACGGTATGACCCGCTTCTTTGGCTGCCTGTGCGAGCAGGGCACCGGTCTTGTCGCTATAGCCACGTTGACTGCCGAGAAGTGGCAGGTATCCGCCGGCGACGATGACATTGTTATTGTGAAACAGTGTTTCGAGTTGTGTACGGACTGTTTCTCGTAAAAGAGAAACGGCTCCTTCGGCTGTCCGCTCATTCTCGATGAGTGTTCTGGGATCGTTTCCCAGTACGGTGTCCGCCAGTCCCTCCAAAGAGAGTTCGCCCACGGCGATGTGTTTCAGGTGGAAGTACGTATGGTAAATGGCTTTTGCAAGCTCTTCGCCTATTCCCGTGATGGAGAATGTTCCGTTTTGGTCCCGCAAGATCCAATCCTGGCCGATCGCAAACGGTTTGGTGTCCGTGGAGCGGAGACGGTCGGCCGCTGCATCGAGGATGCGGTCGATGGTGGCGTAGAGCAGAGCGATTGCATGCGGCTGGTCTCTGTCCGGATCCTGACTGATTTCGGTTTGAACGATATCTTTCGTAAAATCGCGCACGCGCTCAAGGAGGTCTAATGCATTTTCCCGATTGCCTGCGCGCAGATGCTCCGCAACGGCAATCAGGTGCGAGGTGGTATTGAATCCGCTTTTTCTGAGCCCATCCGAATCATGGTCGGCAACAAGTTCATGTGCAAAGCGATCATAGGCACTGCTTCCGCTGCGCAGAGCCGAAATGGCCAGGACCTGCTTCTTTCCTTTGCTTGTGCGACTGCGTACGATCTCCGCGTTCGTCCGGAGGTCCGCTGCATTCTCACCGCCGATCTTCGTGATGCAGGTTTCGGCGTTTTGGAGAGCGGTAAAGCCGCTACTGGGAGGAGGGGATTCATCCATGAGAGGGAGGGGAAATGAAGAGGAAGTCAGGGGGAGGAAGAGCAATAAAGAAAACCCCCTTCGGGTGGGAAGGGGGCTGAAGTCTCTGGAATGTTCATGCATCAGCAGCCGTCCTTCCCGGGGAGGGAGGTCATCTTGGTCGTCTTCTTCATGGAAGAGCAGTGCTGCATACCTTGGTCATCCTAGTACAGAGGGTCGCTCTGTCAATGTACTGGTGTTTTTCCTGAAGAATCATCGCGCTTTCTTCCCCTCCAAAAGTTCCCTCTTTACCCCTTTGCAGAAAAGAGAGACTCTTCTAGGATGATTTCACTCTTTTTGATTTCCTCTTCCTCTTATGGCTGGTTCCATTTCTCAAGTGATGGGTGCGGTGGTGGACTGCGTGTTCCCGTTGAGCGAGCTCCCGCCGATCTATAACGCGCTCACTGTTCCCTGCGGAAAAGAAACGCTGACGCTCGAGGTGCAGCAGCACCTGGACGGCGGTTCGGTGCGCACGGTTGCCATGGGTCCGACGGACGGACTCGCGCGCGGAGTGGCCGTCACGGATCTGGGCATTCCGATCTCCGTTCCCGTGGGTCCCGAGGCACTGGGACGCATGTTCGATGTACTCGGTAATCCTCTGGATGGCATGCCGCCGATCCAGACGAAGAAGCGGTCACCCATTCATCGTGCCGCTCCCACCTTCGACGAGCAATCTACTGAAACCGAAGTGCTGGAGACAGGGATCAAAGTCATCGACCTGATCTGTCCGATCCTGAAAGGAGGAAAAGTCGGTCTCTTCGGCGGCGCGGGCGTGGGCAAGACCGTCATCGTGAAGGAGCTGATCCGTAACATCGCCACCGAGCACGGCGGCTACTCCGTGTTCGCCGGGGTGGGGGAGCGCAGCCGCGAGGGAAACGACCTCTACAACGAAATGAAAGATTCGGGCGTTCTGGCCAAAACGGCACTGGTCTTCGGCCAGATGAACGAGCCGCCGGGACCCAGACTGCGCGTCGGACTCGCAGGCCTCACGCATGCCGAGTACTTCCGCGACGAGGAACAGCGCGACGTTCTGCTCTTCATCGACAACATCTTCCGCTTCACGCAGGCAGGGTCCGAAGTCTCCGTTCTGCTCGGGCGCATTCCCTCCGCCGTGGGCTACCAGCCGACGCTGGCCAACGAAATGGGAGCCCTGCAGGAGCGCATCACGTCGACCAAGAAAGGCTCCATCACCTCGGTGCAGGCCGTGTACGTGCCGGCCGACGACTTCACCGATCCGGCGCCCGCCACGACCTTCGGGCACCTCGATTCCACGCTCGTGCTCTCGCGCGCGCTGTCGGAGCTGGGTATCTACCCGGCCGTCGACCCGCTCGATTCCACATCCACCATCCTCTCCGCCGCTGTGGTGGGTGAGGAGCACTACCAGACGGCACGCGCCGTGCAGAAGGTGCTTCAGCGTTACAAAGAGCTGCAGGACATCATCGCGATCCTGGGGATGGAAGAGCTCAGCGACGAGGACAAGCTGACCGTCAAGCGCGCACGCAAGATCCAGAAATTCCTCAGTCAGCCCTTCTTCGTGGCCGAGACCTTCACGGGTATCCCGGGCAAGTTCGTGCGCCGCGAAGATACGGTGAAGAGTTTCAAGGCCATCCTCGACGGTAAGTTCGATGAAGTGCCGGAGCAGGCCTTCTACATGAAAGGTGGGATTGAAGACGTGAAGGCATAGTTCTTTTCTTTCCTTCCTCACCTTCCTTTCCTTCGTTCCATGCTCAAGCTCGAAATAACAACACCGGATCGTCCCATGTTCGAGGGGGAAGTCGACTCCGTGTCCCTTCCGACCCCGCAGGGCGAGATCACCATCCTGCCGCACCACATTCCGTTGATCTCCATTATTGCGCCGGGGGCCATCACGATCCGGCAGAAGGGGAGCGAGCAGTTGCTCGCGGTGTCGCGCGGGGTGATAGAAGTGGATGGCAAGACGATCCGCGTGATGGTGGATACGGCCGATCGCGCCGATGAGCTGCAGGAGCAGGCGATCCTCAAGGCCAAAGCCGAGGCCGAGAAACTGCAGAAAGAGCGGCGCGATGATCGCGAAGGATTTGCCGAGGCCACGGCCATCCTCGAGCGCGAGCTTGCGCGGTTGCATGTGGTTCGCCGAAGGCGGACAGGGACGAGGATGCCGCATGTGGAAGGACAGTGAGGGATGGATTTCAAGAATGCAGGAATACAAGAATTCAAGGAAGATTCCAAAACGAGAAGATTTCAAGGAGGATATCGTCTCTTGGGATCCTGGGATCCTGAGTCCTTCCTTGAATTCCTGGAACCTTGGTTCCTTGGCACCTTTTCCCTACACTATCTTTATGTCAGATACGTTCCAGAAGTCGCGCACAGATGATCCCAAGGGCATGGGCCTCATGCTGAGCCTTCGGCTCGCGTGGAATCTGGGGTTCATCATTGCGGTTCCCGTCGGTCTCTTCGGCTTCGGTGGTGCCTACCTCGATAAGCACTTCGGCACCTCCCCGATCTTCGTGATCACGGGTTTTGCGCTTGCCATAGTGCTCTCTGGGGTTGGGGTATACCGCAAGGTGAAGGAAATCCTGGAAGATTGATGCCGATTGTATTTTCTATTTTCATTTATCCGTTATCCTCGAACCATGGCCAGCATTGAACCGCCCACACTCGCCTCTGAAACGATTGCGCACATCGGATCCTTCGAGGTCCGCAATACATTGATCATGGCGTGGCTGGCGATGCTCGTGGTCTTTGCACTGGTCTTCTTCGCCCGACGGACCAAGTTCAAAGAAATCCCCGGGCGCTTTCAGGCGTTTCTGGAGCTGATTGTCGAGGGGCTCTTCGGGTTCTTCGATTCCATCATCGGCGACAAGAAGCAGACCCGCACGTTCTTCCCGCTCATCGCGACGATCTTCCTCTTCCTGATGCTCGCCAACTGGATGGGCATCCTGCCGGGCGTCGGCAGCATCACGATTCCGGAGGAAATCCACGGCGAAATGCTCAATCTGCCGATCTTCCGCTCCATGAACGCGGATGTGAACATGACGCTCGCGATCGCATTGATTTCGGTCATTGCGACCCAGCTCTTCGGCATCGCGGCGCTGGGCATTCTGCCGTACGCCAACAAGTTCTTCGTGGCACCGTGGCGCGATCCGATCGGGGCCTTCGTGGGGATATTGGAGCTGATCGCGGAGATGGCGAAGATCATCTCATTCAGTTTCCGTCTCTTCGGCAACATTTTCGCGGGTGAAGTGCTGCTCGTGGTCATCAGCTTCCTCATGCCGTACCTCGCGCCCATTCCGTTTTTGGGGCTCGAGCTCTTCGTCGGCTTCATTCAGGCATTGGTCTTCTCGATGCTGACGGCGGTCTTCCTCAAGATGGCCGTGACGGCGCACGGCGGGCACGAAGAGCACGGGCAGGACGGGGAGCATGCGGCGGAGCCACGGTCGCTCGAGAGCGACGTGGCGGAGATGGCGCATGCATAGCGGGGGATGAAGAATTGGGGATGAGGACTGAGGCAAATATCACAGTTCACAAAATAACCAAACTATCTGTCAAATCTTCAGAGAGTCGGCTCTTAGACCCTTGATTGTCTCTTGATGCATCCCTACAATCCGCGCGCTTTTCTCATTCACCACTTCTTTCCCACTTTTTTATGCCAGAAGTCGCAGCAGCCGCGCAAACCGCGGCATCCATGGACAAGAACCTGCTCGTCGCGATCACCATGGGATTCGGTGCTCTCGTGCCGGCTTTTTCCATCGGTTGGATGGGCAGCAAGGCCATGGAGGCCATCGGCCGCAATCCTGAGGCCGCGAACCGCATCCAGACGCCGATGGTGCTTGCCGTCGCGTTCACGGAGGCCATCGCGATCTACTCGCTTGTTGTGGCCCTCATCATCAAGTTCGTTTGATTCAGTGTCCCGCCCGTTCCGAACGTTCCGTCCGGAACGTTCGGGCGGGTCAGCGTTGAGCGATCAGCGGACAGCAGCAAGCTGATCGCCTGCCGTTGACCATCGATTTTCCTTCTCATCCACTTTCATGGAATTGCTCACAAAACTCGGCATCAACTGGCAGCTCCTGATCGCGCAGATCGTAAACTTCCTCATTGTCATGGGGGTGCTCGGGTACTTTCTGTACCGCCCGATCCTGAATCTGCTCGATTCCCGCACGGAGCGCATCCGCAAGGCGGTGGAGGAGGCCAAGCGCATCGAGCACCAGGCGCAGGAGATGGCCAAGTTGCGCGAAGAGGAAATGAAGCGTCTCGATCGCGAGAGCGGCGAGCACTTCGATCGCATTCGCAAAGAGGCCGCGGAGCTCAACGCACAGCTGCATGCGACGGCCAAAAAAGAGGCCGATGCCATGATTCAGAACGCCCTCAAGCGCATCGACGAGGAACGCCGCATCATGATGGAAGACGTGATGAAGACTGTGAACACCGTCATCGTCCGCATGACCGAGAAACTCCTCGAGCGTGAATTCACTCCCGCCGACCAGAAGCGCATTCAGGAGCAGCTGGTGGCCGAACTTCCCAACATGGTGCGATGAAGATGACCGCCGCCTCCCTTGCCCGGGCATTTGCAGAAACAGCCAGGACGCTGCCGGAGGCCGAGATCCCCGCTCTGGCAGAGGCTGCCGCGCATATCCTGATCGAGCAGGGTCTGTTCAAAGACGCGCATATCTTTCCGCGGATGGTGGAGCGCGAGATATCCAGGCGTGACGGTGCGGTGCAGGTAAAGATCACGACGGCATCCAAAGATTCCGTTTCCTTCAAGCAAGAGGTGACCCATGCGGTGGAGCAGGCACTCAAGCGCCCGTGCTCCGTCGAGGAGCATGCCGATCCGTCCCTGCTGGGCGGCGTCCTGCTGCAGGTCGGTGACGAACGGTACGACGCCACGCTGAAGGGCGCGCTCAACAATCTTTCCACCAAGCTGACCGCCCCCATCCCTCTACCTTAACCTTCTACCTTCGTCCTACCCCCTTCTCGTATGTCTCTCAGTCAGACGCTCCTCAAATCACTCGAAGACCGCATTGCGTCCTATCACAAGGATGTGAAGCACGAGCACGTCGGCACGGTGCTCTCGGTCGGCGACGGCATCGCCACCGTTTCGGGTCTCTCGAAGGTCGGCGCCGCGGAAATGATCGACTTCGGCAACGGCATCATGGGAGTGGCCTTCAACCTCGAGGAGGATCATGTCGGCGTAATCGTTCTGGGTGACGACAGCAAGATCAAAGAAGGGGATACGGCCAAATCGACCGGGCAGATCCTCTCGGTTCCTGTGGGTGAGGCGATGATCGGACGTGTCGTGAACCCGCTGGGCGTTCCGAAGGACGGCGGTGCGAGCATTGCGAGCAAGCAGCGCTACCCGATCGAGAAAATCGCTCCCCGCGTCATCGAGCGCAAGTCCGTCACCATGCCGCTGCAGACCGGTATCAAGGCGATTGATGCACTCATCCCCATCGGACGCGGCCAGCGCGAGCTCATCATCGGCGACCGCCAGACGGGCAAGACGGCAGTGGCCCTCGACGCCATTCTGAACCAGAAAGAGACGCAGAATTCGGATCGCCCCGTGATTTGCATCTACGTCGCGATCGGCCAGAAGGAATCCAAGGTCGCCAAGATCGTCTCGGAACTGAAGAAGCACGGCGCGATGGAGTACACCATCGTCGTATCGGCCGGCGCATCGGAGCCCGCATCCCTCTCGTACATCGCCCCCTTCGCAGGGTGCGCCATGGGCGAGTACTTCCTCGATCAGGGCAAGGATGTTCTCTGTATCTACGATGATCTTTCGAAGCATGCGTGGGCCTACCGCCAGGTTTCCCTGCTACTCCGTCGTCCGCCGGGACGCGAAGCCTACCCGGGCGACGTGTTCTACCTCCACTCCCGCCTGCTCGAGCGCGCCTGCTGCCTGGATGAGAAGCACGGCGGAGGTTCCCTGACGGCCCTGCCGATCATCGAGACGCAGGCCGGCGACATTTCCGCCTACATCCCCACGAACGTGATCTCCATCACCGACGGTCAGATCTACCTCGAGGCCGATCTGTTCTACAAGGGCATCCGCCCGGCTCTCAACATCGGTCTCTCCGTCTCGCGCGTGGGTTCCGCCGCGCAGCGCAAATCGATGAAGAAAGTTGCGGGCAGACTCCGCATCGATCTGGCCCAGTACCGCGAGCTCGCGGTCTTTGCGCAGTTCGGTTCCGACCTCGATGCCGAGACCAAGAAGCAGCTTGATCGTGGCGCGCGCTTAACCGAGCTCCTCAAGCAGGACCAGTACGTACCGGTGTCCGTGGGCGATCAGGTCGCCGTGCTCTACGCCGGCGTGAACAGCTTGCTGGATGACGTGCCCGTGGATCAGATCCGCCGCTTCGAGCGCGAATTCGTGACGTTCCTCCGGAACAAGCATCCGCAGGTGCTGAAGGAAATTGCGACCGAGATCAAAGGTGACACAGAAGAAATGCTGAAGCGTCTTCTGTCGACCTTCAAGCAGGAAGGGGGATTCGTTGCGAAGGCTTCCTAATCTGATTCTTCATGGCCAGAAGCCTCCGCGATCTCCGGCGCAAGATGAAAGCCATCAAGGCCACCCATCAGGTGACCAAGGCCATGGAGCTCGTGGCGGCGTCCAAGATGCGCCGTGCGGTCTCGAATGCGCAGAAGCTGCGGCACTACGCGTTCCTTGCGTGGCAGGTGCTGCAGAAGCTTGCAGACGTGCATCCGGAGCTCCATCCGTACCTGCAGAAGCGTGAGCCCAAAAAGATCCTCGCGATCCTCTTCACACCCGATCGCGGCATGTGCGGCAACCTGAATGCACAGCTGCTGCGCACAACCACGCAGTACATCCAGGGACTCAAAAAACTCCCCACGTTTGAGTCCGTCGAATTTATCGCTGTGGGTCGCAAAGGGCAGCAATTCCTGCCGAGATTGAACCAAAAAGTGGTCGCGGCCTTTCCGGCGTTCAGTGGCTACCCCACGTTCAAGGATGTGTTGCCCATCGTGCGGATGGCCACGGAAGGATTCCTTGCAGGGACCTACGACTCCGTTTCGCTCATCTTCTCCGATTTCGTTTCGGCGCTGGTGCAGGAATCGACGGTGAAGGTGCTCCTGCCCTTCTCGCAGACTGATCTCAAAGACATGCTCTTAAGCCTGCTCCCGCGCAAGTACCGCCAAGAGACGCAGCAGGCCATGCACGCCGAAGGGGTGGGGGAGTACGTCCTGGAGCCCTCGGCTGATGCCATTCTGCAGACCATCCTGCCTCAGCTCACGGAGCTTCAGGTGTACCAGGCCATCCTCGAGGCCGGCGCCTCCGAGCACTCCGCGCGGATGGTGGCGATGCGCGCCGCCTCCGATAACGCCACGGAGCTCCTCGGTGATCTGACCATCGTCTACAACCAGACCAGACAGGCGAAGATCACCTCCGAGCTCGCCGAGCTGTCGGCGGCGAAGGCGGCGTTGAAGTGAATCTTCATCCCTGCCCATCTTCCTGCCCCTCCCTCGCTGGGGGAGGGAAACCTCATCATGCATGTGTGTAATCTTTGGTTGCATTTTCAAGATATAAGCCCACCCTCTCCTATTGGGAGAGGGACGGGGAGAGGGGGATCAAAAACAAACCCTCTATTCGCAGTGGAGTAGAGGGTCGGTTGTACAGGGGAACGTTGATCCTTAGAACGCCGCGAGGGCGCTCTGACGGTCGAGGTAGTGTTTGCAGAGGCCGGGAACGATTTTGGTGATCAGGAAGACCTCCAGGATCTCCGGCCGCATGCAGCACAGTGCGATGGGACTGCCTGCCTCGTTTAGCCGACGGGCATGGTGGTACACCCCACCAAGGGCAGTACTATTGAAGAAGTCGACGCCCGTGAAGTCGACGAGCACGCGGTCGCGCTCACCGATAGCGGCCATCAATTCTTTTCTGAACTCCACGACGACGCAGTCCTCAATGATCTTGAGGTGGGTTCCCTGGAACCCAATCACGAGGACTCCATCCATTTCTTCCGCTGTGATACGTCGGAACGCAGTGTCCGTGCTCATATGAGCCTCCTTCCTTGTGTGAAAGAACCCCTGTACGATGGATACGATGGACTATATTCAGTGGCTGTCAAATGAAAGACCTCTTCTCTGACGAAGGCGGCGTTGAAGTAGGGGTAGGGGAGAGGGCGTAGGAACGCAAGTCCACGCATTAACTCCTGCTGTCCGCGCGGGGAACGGCATAGCATTTTTTGCAGATGGAGGCGATTCCCCACGCCTTGACCCAATCGGCGTAGCGCTCGACCACATGCTGCAGGGCCTTCCCTTTATTGGTAATCTGGTAGGAAATCGCAGTCGGTTTTGTTTGCGTGACCGTGCGCACAATGAGGCCTTCCTGCTCCAGCTCGCTTAATCGCCGCGAGAGGATGCGGGTATTGAGCTTTGGCAGCGACTGGATGACCTGAGAGAAACGCAATTTCTCGCCCTGCATGAACGTCCCCAGGATGAGCAGGCTCCACTTCTTTGAGAGCTTTTCAATCACGCAGTAGATCGGGCAGGCCGACGGGATGGTGGTCTTTGGCGTTTTCATGGGGGAGTGAACTCTTCTTGCAGTGTAGAACAATTCCTTATTGTGATCAATGTAAACTCACTTTACAAAGGTAAGCATGAAGATGAGGATGATCATTCCTTCCCCCACTCCTCATGCGTCACACCTTTCGTTCATTCCTCGTCGGCACGTTGTTTCTTGTCCCTGCGCTTGCGTTCGGCAAGACATACGTCGTTCCGCATGTTCTGGAGCGGTCCAATGCCACCAGCAGCGTACAGGTGAGCCAATCGGGTGCCGGCCAGACCTCCATGCCTTCGGTGGATGAGTTGCAGAGGATGATTCAGAGTAAGACCGGACTCACGGATATCAAATGGAACAGGCCGATCGGTCAGTCGAAACGTCACGTGAAGCTCACCGGAACCGGTATGATGGGCGAAAATCTCTCGGTGAACATCAACTGTACGGTCAGTTACCCGCCGCTGTCGATTCGGTGCACGATCACGGTGAATCTGTGACGGGCAGTTGACTCAGACAGTGGAGCGCATCGGATGGTGCGCTCCTTTTTTGGAAGGTTCTGCCTCGTCTACTTCTCCTCCTCCGCATCGGCGTTGCACCGCTCGTCCATGCAGCGCACCACAACCTTACGGACGGGCACGTGCTGCGTTTCAACGGGGGCGACACGCTCAATCATGCGGGTATTCATTCCTGCGGATTGACGCAAGCCGTCGGCTTCCTTGCGGATGTCTGCCACCTTCGGCGCGGACTGTTCGCGCTGGTCGGCATCCACATACACGAGGTACGTGTACGGAGCTTGTGACTCTTTGAGGAGGGTGCCGTAGCCGTGTCCGTGCTGTTCCAGGGGCTTGCTCGAAATCTGTCCTGCGGTCCGGCCCTCTGATGGCATCGCTGCCATGTCCGGCGAGCTCAAGGTGAAGCTGTTGAAGGGCGGACACTGCATGCGGCTGCCGCGCGTCATGTCGATCGTGACGCCCAGCGCATTGTGGACGGGAAGCCCGTTCATCCTGGAGCGCTGCTTGGGGCAGGTGGCCTTGATGCCCATTGCGCGCAGCTTCTCCGCGACCGCTTCAATATCCGCATGGGCAAGATCGTCCGTCTTCTCCTGACCGGGGCGCTTGAGGGCACCCGCACCACAGGTGTCGTGCGCCTCCAATATCACAGCAATGTCTGCGCCATCGCCGTTTTCCTGCTGCAGCTGACGCACGTACGCCGCAATGTGCTGTGCCCACTGATCAGGATCTTTGAGGATCCCCGACCCCGCAGTGCGCAGGATGCGCGTATCTGTGGAGTGGAAGGCATTCCGCTCAATTTCGGGGTGTTCCTCGAGGTATTTGGCCGGATCGGCATGGAACGGGTGCTTCCGTTCCTCCGCGAGCATTTTCTGCATGTCGGGATGATGACCGTGTTCGGCGTGGGCATCGTGATGCTGTTGGGCGGAGGCCATATCGTGGGGGAGGGAAGTAGCGAGTGCGGCAGCAGCGGTACCGGCCATTGCATGTTCCAAGAATTCTCTGCGATTCTCAAGATGGACAGCGTTATCGGCCGGGTGGCCGGTTTCTGTTGCGGTCTTTGGCTCATCAGGCAGTTCTTTGTGCATGGGAGGGCAGGAGAATTTCGGCGCATCTTAAGGGTTTGGCAGCGACTTTCAAGGCTCTAAGTGAAAAGAAATCCTAACATTGAACAAAAAAGTTGTTCAATAGAAAGAGGCCTGCGAAACGGGACACGACGAGCGCCGCGATGGACCGTTCCGCTTTCAGCTCAGATTCGAATCCGCAGCGTCCCGGGAACGAAATGCAGCTGATCGAGGATGGTATCGGTCTTCGGGAGCACACCGGCAATCAGCACGCGGTTTCCGAAGAACCCGTCGATGACATCTCCCGGATTTTTGAAGAGCCCGTTCTCGATCATCATCTTCGCTTCATCCGCTCCCACAAAGATAGGCGTCGTGCGTTTGCCATCCACGATCCGCGGCTCGAGCGAAAGGGGAGTGATGATCGGGCGGAAGGCGGGCGGAATGGAAGCCGGACTGGTGATGAACGCAAACAGCTTCAGCGTCCCCTCATCATTCACGCCGAGGAGGGTTGCACCCGAGGCAATGACCTCGAACGAAAGCCGATTCACGATATGTGCCAGATCGAGAGCGGTACCCGTGGGCTGCAGGATGCCGATGACCGCGGGCGTGGGCATGCCGAGAAATTCCTTGAGCGTGTCACCGATGCGGGAGTATTCGCCTTCTTTTCGCATCTCCGTTCCTTCCATGGAGCCGAGCACCAGTTGCCGGTCGCCTAAAACAGCCGTCGTTCCCTCTTTGCTTGGGAGCGATGCGGGGAGCGTATCCGTGCCGATGAGGAATTCCGGATCGGATCCTTCGTAGGCGATCACCGCCGTTCTGGGCGTGATCAGTCTGGCAATATCCTCGATGGTTTCTTTGGGGAGTGCGGCAGCCGCGACCTCATTCATGAGAGAGGAGCTGAATCGGGCGAACTGCAGGAAGAGGAACGTGAAACCGGCCATCATGACGATCGGGGCCACAAGGGAGAGCCAGTTTCTGCGGCGGGGCCGAAAGAAGCGGATGAGGAGGGAATTGGTAACGACGGAGATGGAGCTGAACGCCATGGCGAGCCCCGCAAGCTCCGGCTGCAGCAGCAGGCCGAATGCCACATAGAAGACCCGTGCGGCGATAGGGATACCGATGACGTTGTAGAAGAGCGCGAAGAACATGTTCTGGCGGATCTTGCCCATGGTCTCGCGAGAGAGCTCGATGGCGGTCACCACGTCATTCAGATCATCCTTGATGATGACGATGCCGCCGGTCTCCATGGCCACGTCCGTTCCCGAGCCCATGGCGATGCCCAGATCGGCTTGAGCCAGGGCAGGAGCATCGTTGATGCCGTCGCCCACCATGGCGACGCGCTTGCCGGAATCCTGGAGCTTCTTCACTTCGCTTGCCTTGTCCTGCGGCAGCACTTCCGCGAGGACATTCGTGATGCCGATCTGTCTGGCGATGGCCTGGGCCGTTCGCTCGTTATCACCCGTGATCATGTAGATTTCGATTCCGCGGCTCATCAACCGTGCAATGGCTTCTTTTGAGGTTTCTTTCACGGTATCGGCCACGGCGATTGCGCCGATGAGTTCCTTCTCGTTTGCGAGGATCATCACGGTCTTGCCCTGCTCTTCCAGTTTCCGGATCTTGCGGTCCTCATGGTCGAGCGACAGGTGGACGACATCTGCGATCAGGGCGCGGTTGCCGAAGAAGTATGTGGTCCCTGCGACAGCCCCTTCGATCCCGTGGCCGGGGATTGCCTTGAAGTGCTGGATGTCATTCACCGGGATGCCTTCATCTTTGGCGTACTGGTAAATGGCTTCCGCGAGCGGGTGCTCGGAAGAGCGCTCGAGGCTGGCGGCGATGGCGAGGATGTCATCCTGCCCGCGTTGCCCAAAGCTCACGATATCGGTCACCTCCGGCTTGCCCTTGGTGAGTGTGCCGGTCTTGTCGAAGATCATGGCATTGATGCGGCTTGCGGCTTCCAGCGGCTCTCCTCCCTTGATCAGTACGCCGCGTTCCGCGCCCTTGCCGGTTCCCACCATGATGGCGGTGGGGGTGGCGAGGCCGAGCGCGCAGGGGCAGGCGATCACAATGACCGCCGTAAAGGACATGAGCGCGAACGAGAGGGTGGCACCGAAGACGAAGTACCACAGGCCGAACGTTGCGAGTGCGATCAGAATGACCGCCGGCACGAACCACGCCGAGATGCGGTCTGCGAAGCCCTGAATGGGGGCCTTGCTGCCCTGTGCCTCTTCGATCAGGCGGATGATTTTTGCGAGCGTGGATTCCTCGCCAATACCTTCTGCACGGAATTCGAAGCTCCCGGTTTTGTTGCCGGTGGCGCCGATGACTTGGTCACCGACATTCTTTTCCACCGGGATACTTTCGCCGGTGAGCATGGATTCATCCACTGCGGAATATCCTTTCGTGATCGTTCCGTCGACGGGAATGGTCTCGCCGGGCCGGACGAGCACGATATCGCCTCTGACCACGTCATCGACCGGAATATCCTTTGTCTCTCCATTGCGCACGACGCGCGCGGTCTTGGCCTTGAGGCCCATCAGTTTGCGGATGGCATCCGAGGTCTTGCCTTTCGCCTTCATCTCGAGCCACTTGCCCAGGATCACGAACGTGATCAAAAAGGCCGATGTCTCGAAGTAGAGCTCGGGGATTTTTACGCCGCCGAGTCCGAGAACAGTATTGTTGGCAAACGCGAACAGCGCGAAGTTCACAATACTGTAGAAGTAAGCGGTGGACGTGCCGATGGCGATGAGGCTGTCCATATTGAACGTCTTCATCTTCAGGCTGGACCAAAAGCCCCGGTAGAATCCGGCACCGGCAATGAATTGCACGGGGGTGGAGAGCACGAGGGAAACGAGGCCGAAGTAGACGGGGAGTGTTGCGCCTCCGGGCAGCCACCTGAAGAAATCGAGCAGCATAAAGTAGAGCATCGGCACGCTCAGGACGAAGCTGAAGAGAAAGAGATTACGGGAATGCCGGATCTCCTGCGCCCGCTTCCTGCGGTCGAAATCGCGGTCCTTCTCGTTCACGGTTTCCGCCTTGTAGCCGGCCTTCTGCACGGCCTGAATGAGCTTCTCAACCGATGTGCGTCCCGGGTCGAACAGAATCGAGGCTTTCTCTGCGGCGAAGTTCACATTGGCCTGGTTCACCCCCGGCACTTTCTTGAGCGCCCTCTCAATGAGCAGAGCACAAGAGGCACAGTCCATGCCGTAGAGTGAGAGCGCGACCCGCTTCGGTCCATTTGCCTCTCTGGGTTTGCTTATGGCCAGAGAGAGAGGGGGAGCAACGCTCCCCGATTCTGCACCCGGCAGTACCTGTTTGTCACTGGATGGGTGCAGCGCCTCGAAGAGTGAAGACAGGTTCACCGATTGCAGGATGTGCTGAAGAAAATCCTTCGCGGAGTTCTCCCCGCCGGGGATACTGAGCTCCGCGTTCTTCTGTTGCGTGATCTTCCCTTCAAAAACAGGCTTGCCTCCTTCACCTTCCCGTACCTTTCCCTCCGCGAGCACGGAGGAGGTGAGCTGGATCTTCAGCGGCTTTCCTGCCGCAATGGTCTTTTTCTTGATCGCGATATCGGCGGGAACGGCTGTCTCCGGTTTCGGAAGGATTTTCGCGCTGTAGCCCGCCCGCCCGATGGCTTCGAGGATGTCATCCTCCCTGAGAGGGGCCGTGAACGTGATGTGCGCCTCACCGGACTGCTCGATTGCGATGTTCTGGATACCCTTGAGCACTTCCAATTCTTTGCGGATGAGTTTCACGCAGGATGCGCAGTCAATTCCTGCAATATGAAGGTCGACGGTATTCGTCATGGAGAGGGGGGAGGTTATACCTATACCTAGGGTATAGGTACATGCCCGACGCGTCAAGACCCCGCAGAAGGGAATTTCTCCTCACCTTCTCTACTTATTCGCCATTTTCGTCACCGTTAGGATCTCCTCGATCATCTTCTGTTTCTTTGCGGGGCTGCTCGTCTCGAGCGCGCTCTTGAAGCAGCTGTTCAGGTGGCCCTCCAGTAGGAGCTGGTGCGCGGACTTGAGCAGACCGATGACCGCAAGGTTCTGCTGCATGATGTCGATGCAGTAGCGGTCCTCTTCCACCATCTCGATGATCTTCTTGAGGAGGCTCTGGGCTTTCTTGTAGCCGATGAGTGTTTTCTGCTTCTGTTCTGTCATGGAATGGGGTTGGGAGATGTCGACAGGATAGCACGACCTAGGGGGGAGGTAAAGCAGAATGGACATCGCCTTTCCACCCCGCTTGGAACGTGCAGCGGGGCGGAGAGGCGGAACACGCGTCAGAGTGACTGTGAGAGTGTCTGAACCTTGTATGCATCATTCAGCTCTTCGACGGCTTTGGACCAGGTTTCGAGGTCGAAGTGGCCGTCGTGATCCAGTGCGACCTGTTTGGAGGCAAGATCCACGTTGATGTGCTGGATGGACGGAAAATCTCCGCTGATGTCCGTGATGAGCGCCACGCACGATTGGCAGTGAATGCCGGGGATTTTGACGAGGGTTTTCATGGGTGAGGGTGGGGGAATCAGATGACCGTGAAAGAACCGCGGACCATGCCCATGGAGCAGCTGAACGGGATGCGACCGGGGGACTGCGGCGTGAATTCGAAGACGTTGTCTCCGTCTGCGAGCACCTTCTGGATGCCGAGAGAGGGGATGACGAAGCCGCGGGTACATCCTCCGGCCTGCGTGCCATCCACATGGAATCGAACCGGAACGCCCGAGCGGATTGTCAGTTCACTCGGTTGGTAGCCGTAGCCGCTGACGGCCATGTAGAGCTCCTGGACGCCATTCTCTACGGCAGCGGACGGAACCGGTGGGGTACCAGCGTTCTGCGTGCCGAATGTCGCTGCAATGGACCGCGGCACATCGATGCCGACGAGGGCGAGCCCGCTGTTCAGGTTGAAGAGTGAAAGCACCAGAACCAGCGTCCCCGCGAACCGCAGGAACAGGCGCGAAGCCCCTCCGCGGGCATGGGCGGAGATGTAACTGATGCCGAGCAGGGCGGGCAGGGTACCGAGCGCGAAGGTGAACATCGTCAGTGCACCCGAGATGAAGCTCCCCGAGGCGAGTGCCACGAGCTGGAGCGACTGGGTGAATCCGCAGGGCAGGAAGAACGTGAGTGCTCCGAGCGCGAAGGGAGCCAGCGGGTGATCATTCTCCGAGAGGTTTGCGATCCAGTGCGCGAAGGCTTTGGGCGGCCGGATCGGCAGGCTGCCTTTGGGGATGATTTTCAGGATCGTGAGGGCGAGATAGAGCATGATCAGCGCCACTGCGACGCTCATGAAGCCCGTCATCTGCGCATTGAGCGTGATGGATTGTCCGAGCAAACCCACCAGCCCGCCCAGCACGAAGTACGAGGCGAGGCGGCCGACATTGAATTGCAGGAGCGGCCGCAGGCGTTGCCAGGACGTAGCACCGCCGTGCGTTTCGTTATACTTGGCGGCCATGGCGAGGAGCAGGCCACCCGTGACGGCGAGACAGCTGCTCATGCCGGCCACGAGACCGATCACGAGCACACCGCCGAACGTCAGCGCTCCGGCCGTGGAGGGCGCCAGCGAGACCAAGTCATACGCGCTCAGGAACTTGTAGAGGGCGAAGATGATCAGAAGCGCCCCGCCGATCTCCAGCCATTTCTGCTGATCAGGGACTTCCGGTTCATCCCGTAGCCGGCAATCCTGCCGTGCCGTCACGATTTCCTGTTCGGTCGTTACACGGTAGCCGGCTTCCCGAATGACGGATTCCAGCTGTTCCATGCTGGGCAGGGTGTTGGCGGAGGCCGTGATCTGCGCGGTTCCTTTGCGGTGGTGCACCGAAACGTGCAGGACGCCCGGAACGGCCTTGAGCTTTCGCTCCAGCAGGAGCTCGCAGCTCGGACAGGTCATCCCGCCGATCCGGAGGGTCAGTTGCCGTTTTTCAGAAGATGAAGACATGGGGAAGAGAGGGAAAAAGAAATGGGAACAAGCGCTCAGCGCGCTTTCTTCCTCTCTACTGTCTTAACACGACTGTCTCAGTCCCGGGGGGAGAGAGTGCATTGGGGAACACAGACTCACAGGGAGTTTCTCCGCAATCCAAAGCGGGGGAGAAGGTGAAGGTCGGGACGGTCATCGCAGCACAGGGTACCTGGACGGTGGTGTCACCCACTGCGCGGTTGGTTGCCTGTGTGAGGCAGTGACCGAGGCAGGGAAGGTTTCCGCTCTGTTGTTTACTTTCCTGCTGCCGACTCTGCTCAGTCAGTTCAGGGTGGCATCCCGCAGACGGATTCGAGAAATCGACGGAGGCTCGCGTCATGATCGTCTCACGAGGAAGCTCCTGCGCAGATGCAGCCTGCATCATGCAGGTCGTTTGGAAGATGACCTGAAGGCCGAAGGCGACGAGGATAAACGGGCGCATGAGCTTTGCAGTATAGGGGAATAATGAGGAATCCTCAAGATTATTGGGCTCCGCCTCCGCATCCGCAGCCCCCTCCTCCGCCACTGTCGTTCGCGAACGACGTGGCTCCGCCCGTATGGCACGATCCCGTGGGCAGGGCGGGCTGCCCTGCCAGAGCTGGTTGGGTTGCCTGAACTGTCGTGCCATCGCCTCCGATGGGCGAGCCCATGAGGAGGTAGAGCAGGGCGACAGCGACGAGGCCCCAGAAAATCTTTTGTGACTGCTGCATGCCGCCATCGTACCTCCCCCCTAGGTTCAAGGCAAGCCCATTCCAGGGTGAGGGTTAGGGCGTAGGGCGTAGGGAAACTACGAGTCTGGATTTGCACGTGTCTTATCCCTATCCCTCATCCTACGCCCTACGCCCTATCGTGGCGGCGTGCGCATCATCTTCTGCGAGACGTCTATCTGGATGTCGAAGCACCTGGCTCGTGCGCGGCCGTGTTGCACGTACATGCAGTCTAAGCGGCTCTCGCGGATGGGGTTCACGTAGGGGAGGCGCTGCGTATTGATATCGTTGGTCGGTTCGAATGCGCTGTAGACCTTGCGTGTATTTTCCCAGTGCTCCGCAAATGCATCGGCTCGTTCCTGCTGCAGGCGGTCTCGAAGATGCTGTCCGCCCAGATCCAGCCAGTTGTAGACCGCGAAGGCATCGGTCGGATTACTCTTGCCCCACTCGGCTTCCGCCCGCTTGAGCTCGCGCACCTCGCAGCGGATGCGGCGGTCGGCGCTCACCTTTTTACAGGGCTGCAGAATGCGCTCCTTCTCGCGTGCGGTGAAGACTTTTTTCGGGAGCGGCGCGACTGCCAGTCCCGGTGTCGCAACCGAGAAGAGGAGGAAAAGCAAAATGATGCGTGATGTCCAGAGTTTCATAAAGAGAGAGTGGCGGTCATCCTAGCATGGGTGACAGGGATGTGAAGTGATTTTTTACTGGTCGTTGAAGCCCTGCAGCTGCCGCATTCTCGAGGGCAAACGGAGCGTTCGCATCACTTTCGCTTCGATCTGGCGGATGCGCTCACGCGTGACGCTGAAGATTTTGCCCACCTCTTCGAGCGTATAGGAATAGCCGTCTTCGAGACCGTAGCGGAGCCTGATGATCTCGCGGTCGCGGTAGGGGAGTGTTGCAAGTACCTCTCTGATCCGGGCTTTGAGCGAGTCATCATCCACTTGCTTCGCCGCATCTTCTTCGCGGTAGTCGAGCACATATTCACCGTAATGCCCATCGTCGTCCTCTCCGCACGGGTGATCGAGGGAGATCGGTGGCCTGCTGATCTGCAGGACCCGCTCTGTTTCGGGAACTTCGAGTCCGACGTGCCGGGCGGTTTCTTCGGTCGTGGGCTCGTGTCCGACTTCCTGCAGTAGTTCGCGCGAACCTGAGCGTACTTTCGACATCCTCTCGATCATGTGCACCGGCACACGGATGGTCCGGCTCTGATCGGCGATGGCCCGGGTGATGCCCTGACGGATCCACCACGTGGCGTAGGTCGAGAACTTGAAACCGCGCTTCCACTCGAATTTATCGACGGCGCGCAGGAGGCCGGCGTTTCCCTCCTGGATGAGGTCGAGGAAGGACAGGCCGCGATTGCGGTATCGTTTGGCGATCGAAACCACGAGACGCAGATTCCCGTTGCTGAGCTCCTGCCTCGCCGCGTCATGATCCTGCCTCGCCGCCTGAATGCCGGCCACGCTGTGCCTGAGGCTTGTCGGCGTTTCGAAAACCCCCTGCAGAATCTTGCGTTTCTCCTGCAGCCTCTCATCGCGTTGTCGGATGAGCTCTTCCATCATGGTCTGCTTGTCGGCAGTGGGATGGCGCCCCAGTGCCCGGATCTGGTGCGAGAGGTCTTGGATATCGGAGAGGAGGGCATCCACTCTGTGGCTCAGCTGCTGCAACTGTTTGAATGGAGCATCGAGTTGGGACTGGCGGATGCCGCACTCTTCGATCAGAAGCGCCCCATGCGATCGCCGTTGTCCCACGCGTTTCCAGGCGTCGCTGCGGTTTGCGGGAGCGGCACGCAGACTCAGTGCAGTGGCATAGTCGCTCTTTTGCCGTTTCAGCATGCCCGCAAGTGTCTTCAGGTGCCGGGGAAGGATGCTGCGGGCGCGCTTCTTCTCTGCATGGTTCGTGGAAGCGAGATTGAGCACCCGATCGATGCGTTTGCCGTCGACAACACCCTGGAGGAGCGGGAGAGATTTGCCCTGGATGAAACTGCTCTTGAGCATGCGGCGACGCACCAGTCTTGCCGAACGATCGATGTGTTTTGCAACGGAGAGCTCTTGCTCGCGGGTGAGCAGTGGAATCGCTCCCATTTGCATGAGGTAGGTCCTCAACTCATCGATTGCGGGGGAGGGTGATGTCCGGTCCTCTGCGGAATCGCCCTCTTCATCCAGCAGCTCATCGGGGTCGGACTCTCCGTCACCATCGCCGCCAATCGGATCCTCGAATTCAGAGGCAGAGTCGTCCTCCGGATCATTGGCCAATCCCGCGGGGAAGCCGTTGAACGCATCATCTGCCCCAATGCGCATAAGTTCCTCCATCAGTGCCAATGTAACATAATTAATGTTCTCATAATGATATTAACTGGCTCTATTAAGCCAAAAAAAGAGCGCCCAGGTGGACGCTCTTTCACAGTCGAAAGGAAGCTAATTACGCTGCCTTCGAAGCCCGGAAGCACGCCGTGCACAGCACGGGACGGCCTCCTTCGGACTCCGGCTTCGGCTTGAATGGCACCTGGCACTGAGCACCGCACTGGGCGCAGACTGCGTCGAACTTTTGGTTCCGCTCGTCCTTGCGCTTGTTGCGGCAATCCTTGCACCGCTGGGGAGCATTCAGATTGCGGGAGGCGTAGAACTCTTGTTCGCCCTCCGTGAACGTGAATGCGGCACCGCAGTCGCGGCAGGTGATCTGTTGATCTGCCATACAGAGAATAGGAAAGAAGGAAGTAAATGCGCTGTTCCTTCTTCCAGGTTTCTCAGTGGTACCGATAGCGTCTGTACGAAGGACTTTGCCACTCTACTGTACAAGGGGTGACGAGTATTGTCAAAGAGAAAAGGGTATTTGGGAGCTTTGAGCTTGTAGCTGTTAGCTTGTAGCAGTTCTGCTATCAGCTAAAAGCTCTCAGCTACCACCTCGTTTTATTCCCGGCAGATCGCACACCTTGGTCGTCGGTTGGACGATGTGTTCCGGGATCTGGCCGGCCTGCCACTGCTTGATCGACTCGAAGCAGTCGGTGTACATGCTGGTCACGCTCACGTCGGCGTAGAACCCGATGTGCGGCGTGGTCACCACATTCGGGTGATCGATAAGCTCCTTGTTCTCTGCAAAATTCTTTTCGTGCTCCAGAACGTCCAGGAGCGCGTAGCGGATCTTGCCGCTCTTGAGCCCCCGTAAGAGCGCTTTCGAGTCGATGATCGATCCGCGCGCGGTATTCACCAGAATCACGCCGTTCTTCATCTGCGCGATCGTTTTGTCATTGATCATGTGTTCTGCCTCGGGGATGGCGGGCAGGTGGAGGGTGATGATGTCGCTCTGTGCGAACAGGTCCTCAAGGGACACATACTCGACGCCGAGCAGGTCCGTCAGCTCGAGCGTGCGGCACCGGTCGAAGGCGACGATCTTCATGCCGAATCCGTGCGCCACCTGCGCCACCCTGCGGCCGATCTTGCCGGTGCCCACGATGCCAAGCGTCTTGCCCCTGAGCGTCATGCCCTTGAGCCCGTGGTAATCGAACGTGCCGCCTTCCACACGCTTCTCGCCCTCGGTGATGTGGCGCATGGTCGAGAGGAGCAGGGCGAAGACGTGTTCCGCGATCACGTGCGAACCGTAGTCCGGCACGTGGCAGACGACGATCTTGCGCTCGCGGCAGGCATCCAGATCAATGTGATCGAACCCGACGGAGCGCGTGATGAGCAGCTTCAACTTGGGCAGCTTCGCAATCTCGGCTTTGGTGATCTTGGAGTAGATGAAGCAGCAGAGGATTTCCGTGTCTCCGCACTTTTCCAATACTCCTTTCGCGGCCAGATTATCTTTGAGGATGAGGGCGTCTGAGTAAATGCTCTTCACCAGCGCGCTGTCTTCCGGGTCCACTTCGAGGAAAGTGATTTTGGCCATGCGGCTATTGTAACGGTTTCCCCATGGAGATGCTTGAAAGAGGGATTCAGGGCACCAGGGAGCCAGGAATGCAAGAAGGCATCAGGGTCCCAGGATGCAGAAGGTACTTTCGTTCCCTGACAATCTTTTCCTTCTGATCTCTTCTTTGAATTCCTGTATTCCTGCATTCTTGTATTCCTGTAAGCCTGCCACCCTACACCGCAATCCCCACGACGGTGCGGAGGAACACGCCGACCCCGTATGCCGCCGCAGCGCACAGGAGCCCAATCCCCACGATTTCCAGCGGTCCCTTAAAGATGCGTTCCCGGGTCACGACGCTGCGCGTGACGCCGAGCAGGATGAGGGCGGCGGTCGTGGAAGCGAGCGCAGCCTCGAAGCGCAGGGCGTCGGGCAGGGGAAGCAGGTAGGGGAAGAGAGGAATGGAGCCGAAGACAGTGAATGAGCAGAACGTCATAAAACCCTTGAAGAGCGGACGTTCGTGTTCGGAACCCGTGAGCCCATGCTCCTCGTGCAGCATGACATCCACCCACCGCTCTTTGTCTGCCGTGATGGTGGCCACGACCTTCTCGAGCAGGTCCCCGGAAAATCCCTTTGCCCTGAAGGCATGGCGCACCTCTTCGCGTTCGATTTCCGGATCATCCTCGATTTCCTGGGCCTCTTCCTTACGGATGCGCAGTGCCCGATCGTGTTCCGATCGCAGCGACAGGAAGACCCCGGCCCCCATCGAGATGCCGTCTGCAAGCAGATTGGCGAGCCCCAGGATGATGACGACGACCGACGGCAGGTGCGCGCCGACTGTTCCTGCCACGACGGCGAAGGTGGTCACGATGCCGTCGTTGCCCCCGAGGACGATATCCTGGATGTACTCACGCAATCGGGAGCCATGAATATCGGCCTCTTCATGAGCGGCGAGCGCCTGTTGAAGGTCTGGATGGTCAGTGGTCATTGCTCAATTACTTCCGTTTGACGGAGGAGGCGGAGCTGGAACTCAGTGCCTGGGGACAGCCGAACCAGTCTTTCTGGCCATCCGCGTCGCGGAGAACACCACCCATCATGCCATAGCCGCCCGGCCGCAGACTCGAGAAGCGACGCTGTGCCAAAACGCTCAGGGTGCCGGCCAGCAGGACACCGATCATGCCGATGGCCAGAAACCACGACATCGCGGCCACAAGCTGGTGCTTCGTGGCGAAGCGTATGGCCCAGACGATCATGAAGACAAAGCCCGTGAGGAGGGTTAAGCCGAAGATGGGAGCGAGCATGGAAGAGAAGGGGAAGATTTGCCGATTACTCTACTCGCTTTCCGTCCCGACCGGAAGCACGCTGGTTTGTCCGCAGAGCCCAAAGGCGGTTGACGGCGTTCTGTACAGCAAAGATCCCGGATTTCTCCGAGTCGACGTGCTCGCCGGTTCCGATGACCGCGAGGCCGTTACTGCGCAGTTTGATGGTGGCGACGAGGGGAACGTCGGATCCGCGTTGTCCTCCTTTCGAATGCGACTCGATACCCGGTTCCTCCACCTCGATATCCTCGCCCGTCAGTTCCTTCCACACGACCTTGAGTCCGCAGACAAATCCGTTGATCGCTCCTTCCTTTTCATTCTCGGCGATTCCTTCCATTGCCGCACCCGTGCTCGCCTGAAACTTCACAAACTTTCTGCCCTCCTTCCTCTCATCCGGTCGGATAACTTCGCCGGGGATGAAGGGTCCGCCGGTGCGTTCCATCACGTAATCGGCCAGAAGGGCGATCAGGTGGTCATCGTCCACTTCTTTCGAGGGGCACTGCCCACGGTCCTCCGCATAGGCTTTCACGCGGGCGGTGAAGGGATCCAGGTCAGCAGGATCGATCGAAATATTTGCAGCTCGCAGGTGCGCCTCCACTCCGCTCTTGCCCGAATGTTTGGTGATGGGGAGCGTGTACTCCGTCCAACCGACGCTCTCGGCGGTCATGATCTGGTACGTTCCTTCATTCTTATTCATGCCGTCCTGGTGGATCCCCGCGCTGTGCGCGAAGGCGTTCTTCCCCACGATCGGCTTGTGCCTCTGGGGCGGATTACTGTACTGCGCGACGGTCCGGCTCGTCGGGACGAGCAGGTCCGATTGAATGCGCGTCCAGGTTCTGTACTGTTGCTCGTGGATGCGCATGGCCATGACGACTTCTTCCAGCGGCGCATTGCCCGCACGCTCGCCGATGCCATTCACGGTGCACTCCACCTGTCCGGCACCCGCCTGGACGGCAGCCAGACTGTTGGCCGTGGCGAGCCCCAGGTCGTTGTGGCAGTGCACGCTCACGATCGCCCGGTCGATGTTCGGCACGCGGTTCTTCAATTGCGTCATCACCCACGCCATGTGCTCGGGCGTGGCGTAGCCCACGGTATCGGGGATGTTCACGGTGGTGGCACCCGCGTCGATCGCCTGCTCGACCATCTGGCACAGGAAATCGATTTCGGTGCGGGAGGCATCCTCAGGGGAATATTCCACATCGGGACAGAGGTTCCGGGCTCTCTTCACCCCTGTGACACCCTGCGAGAGAATTTCTTCCTTACTCTTCCCCAGCTTGTGTTCCCGGTGAATGGCGCTGGTGGCGAGGAAGACGTGGATGCGCGGACGTTCGGCATGCTGCAGGGCATCCCACGCCCGGTCGATATCCTTATCCCTGCAGCGCGCGAGCCCGCAGATGATCGGACGGCGGACGGACTTTGCGATTTCCGTAACCGCCTGATGGTCACCCGGAGAGGCGATGGGGAACCCGGCCTCGATCACGTCGACGCCCAGCGCATCGAGTGCGTGCGCGACTTCCATTTTTTCCGGAAGGTTCATGGCGCAGCCGGGCGACTGTTCGCCGTCGCGGAGAGTCGTATCGAAGATGACGATCTGTCGCGGTTCTGTGACGGGGGATGATGCGGATTCCATGGGGAGGGGGGATGAGGGGGAATTACACGGGGATATCAACGAACTGACTCACTCGGTGCGCGATTTGTGCGCGCTGTTCTGACAGTCGTTCGAACTCCGTTTCATCAATGGATTTCGGTTGGGCGACGACGATCCCGATTTGTCGCATCATGTGGCGGTCATCGGCGTCGAAACGTCCGGCTTCGGGATGGTCGATGTGGGCGGCGTGGGCGTTCATGGGTAGGGGGGAAAGGGGATCATAAAAAACTCGCTTCGGCACGTCGTTCTTTGAACGACGTGCCTCGCTCGGAAGGGAGGCTCGTGCTTTAGGTCAATTCTTCATTCACGCACGCAACCTGCCTTCCGCCGTAAGGAGGAGGAGAGCCAGGCCGAGGAGCAGATTCCTCTGGTGCATGTGGGCGGGATTCTACTGGGAGTCATTCCTCTGTCAAGTTTCCGGCGGTGGTTTGCGACTACACGATCATCCCTGGTTCGTGCGGAGGAGTGAGCCTTTGGAGCTCCAGGGCCTGCATGTCGGCTTCGTCCACGGCATGGGCGATGTGCATGAGGAGCGGATGGGCGATGGAATGTTTCGGTTCCCGGTAGCGCGCTATGCCGTACGCCGGGATCCGCCGCCGTTCCCCCGCCGGGGCATTCCGCTCGGACCACGCTACGAAGGATGCAAGTCCGCCGTGCCGCCAGAGGAGTGCTGTTCCGTTATCGAAGACCAGGTGTGCGTGCGCGCCATCACTGCGACTATAAAGGGGACAGGCAGCCATCACATGCCAATCGACATCGAGGAGATGCCGGAGGGGCGGAGCGATGGCCAGCAGGTGCATGGGCATGCCGTACTGAGAGAAGGACCGGCATGCGCCGTAGGCGTGATTGTTGCAGCGGATGCGCGAAGGGTCGGGAACCCGGTCTTCGCCGTAGTATGTGAAGAACTCGCGAGCGTGGCTGGGAATGTTCGATATGCCGGTATCCGTGGCACGCTGCATGCCATTCCCAAACATCGCGGGGAGGTCGGTGATCGAACCTGTATCTGGTCCATCAGTTTCCGGCGAGAGCGCCTCCGGTTCGCCAATGGGCACATTCATCTCGCGTTGGACGATGAACGAAAGCTCCTCGAGTGTGCGCGGACAAGGATATTCGGGCGAGAGGGGGCGGGCAGTCGAGAGTTCCCGAAATCCCAACTGTCCGATCCAGTTGCAGAGGGCCAAGCTGGTGGCGTATTTGAAGAAACGTCGCCGTCGTTCGATTGTCTTGATGTCATCGAGCGTCATTGCTTCGAACGCTTTGGGAAGCTGCGGAATCCTATCCTCGGTGCGCTCCATTGCGGGAGCGTACGCTGCCCGCACTCCGAAGAACAACGCCTCTCACTTTGCCGCAAACGACAGCGCCTTGCCGTCGAACGCAGTGATTTCGATGGTGGGTTTCTCTTTGACCGTTCCCGCACGTTTGGCCTGTATACCGTTTGCCGCGAGCAGTTCCATCGCTTTCGCTGCATGTTGCTCTTCCACGATCACCAGCATGCCGCTGCCCATGTGCCACGTGCGGTACGCCTCCTCCGTTTCGACGGAGCCTAACTTGATGATATCCGTAAGCGCCTGATGGGGTGTCCAGAGACCGGTGAGTGAAGCCCCGCAGCCGGATTTCTTCAGGACGCGTTTGAGTTTAGAGGGGATGCCGCCGCCCGTGATGTGCGAGAGGCCTTTCACGGGGACCTTTGCCGGTTCTCCGAAGCGCCCGATCAGCGCGAGG
>JAUSKD010000056.1 GCA_030647195.1 Candidatus Peribacter sp.
ACACTTGGCAGAACCGGAACAGAGACATTGCGTGTCACACAATGATTGTAAGCCTGATGCATTCGCCTGGTATCGGGGCAGAATAGTGGCTCTGCTCGATTTAGACTTGTTACAGGAAGGAGAATACTCAGAGGACCTCAATAGAGCATTACATGATCAAAGAAGCCAATACGAATATGCCGTGAGGTTATTACTGGATTACTGCTCAGGAGGGCATTACTTCAAGCATAGAACCAGAAGACCGCCGGATTATGATCTGCAAAGAGTAGAGGCAATTTGTGCGACTTTAACTCGTTATGAAAGGCGCTCCCAAAATCCTTAAAACCGCTACACTGGTTGCAGTCAGACTGGAGTGCTCCACCACATCAAAATTATCAGCAATTCTGTCGCGCTGGCGCCTCAAATTCCGTATTGTGGCGGTCCACACTCCTTTCCTCACAAGGGCTAATCTGTGTCACTCTAGGAGTGTGGACATGAGAGCGAGCGTTTTCCCTTGGACGTTCGCTCTCTCTTTTTCCTGAACCTTTTCCCCTCACCCTACCCTCTCCCGAGGGGAGAGGAGACAAGGAGCAATATCAGTGTGCTGCGTCATGATTTCTGCAGTGCAGGTTTGTGTTAGGCAGATACTTATCTCAGGGCATATCCAGCGTCGTGTCGCGGACGGGGGTCGGCAGGAGCATACGGATGGGCGTCAGGAAGAACCCGAGTGTGCCCGTGAGGGCGGCGACGGAGAAGAAGAAGAGAAAGACCGCCGTGAGGACGATCACGTTGTACACGCCTCCGAAGTATTCCATCCATTCCCCCGCGCCGAGCGATTCCGCCGCACGCTCGCGGTAGATGATGAGCAGAACGGAGCTGATCAGGCCGATGAAACCGAGAAACGTCACCATGGGATCAGCTGATGATGCGGTCGAGCTCCTGTTTCACACTCTCTTTGGGCTTGGCTCCGATGAAGGAGGACACGGGTTTGCCCCCCTGGAAGAGAATGAAGGTGGGAATGCTCATGATATTGAACTGCCCGGGGGTTTCGGGATTCTCATCGACATTCAGTTTCACGATTTTCACTTTGCCTTCGTACTCCGTTGCCAGCTCATCCACGATCGGAGCCATCATTTTGCAGGGTCCGCACCACGGTGCCCAGAAATCCACGAGCACGGGGAGCGGAGATCCCAGTACTTCGGTTGCAAAGGCGGCATCGGTGACGGAAGAGGCCATGATAGGGGTTAGGGTAAGGGTTAGGGTGAGGAATAGAGTGTAGGGAAGGATAGTGGAAGATGATGGTGGAGTCACGGGATTCGTTGCTCGTTGGCTCGTTGCTGGTTACTCATTGACGCTTGGTCCCGCATTGAACGAGTAACGAGCCAACCAGTAACGATGAACATTCGTCACTCCTCCGTCCTGCCTTTCGTCAGGATGTCTTTCGTGATTTTCTTGCCGATTTCGACGGCGGGCTGGCCGTAGGGATCTAAGCGGTAGAGTTTACCGAGGAAGATCACTTCGGCGAGCAGCAGGAAGAACAGTTGCCCCAGATGCCGCTCATCCAGTCGCGGGAGCGTGATGGTGGCGTGCGGGCGCTTGGCGGACGTGAGAGCAGTAGCGGTTCCGGCAGCGCAGGCGTCGAGCAACTGACCGAATGTCTTTCCCTGCAGGTACGCGAAGGGCTCCGGCAGGCGCTCGGGAAGATAAACGCGTGGCTTCTCTTCCTCGCGGATGAAGAGGTGCCACTGTGTCCGCGGGCCGGCCATCCACTGTTGCAGAAGCGAATGCTGGTCCTGCGTGCCGATGGCGGCGACGGGGATGGGATTCTTGGTCTCGGTCTTGCCCAAGCTCTCGGCGATCAGCTGCTGGTCCCACCGTGCGATGGAGGTGAGTCGCTGACTGTACGGCATGATCACACGCACGCTGTACCCGCGCTTGAGGTCGAGCAGATACTGGATTGCGGCGAGGAGCGCGGCCGGATTTTCATCAATCGAGGTGTTCTGGCAGAGCGTATCCATTTCTTTGGCACCCCGGACGAAGCTTGCGACATTGGCATCCAGCAGGGCCAGGGGGAGCAGCCCCACGGGCGTGAAAATGCAGTAGCGGCCGCCCACCTCTGCCGGGATCGAAAGCATGCGGATATCCTCTTCGAGGCAGAAACTTCTCAAGGGTCCGCCGAAGGGATCCGTGATGGCGATGGTGTAACGCGGAGCGCTGTTGCCGCGAGCTGCCTTCAATTTTTCGTAGCAGGTGAAGAAGAGGCTCATCGGCTCCAGGGTTGATCCGGACTTGCTGGCCACGACCAGCAACGCGGATCGCCAGTCGACGATCTTGAGCACGGTCTCGACGAACGAGGGATCAATGGAATCGAGTACGATGAATTCCACCGTTTCGGGAGTCTCGAAGACTTCCTGAATCACCTTGGGACCCAGGCCCGATCCGCCGATGCCCACCCAGACGACGGTGCGGATGCGCTCGGCCTTCGCCCAGACCGCGATTTCCTTCACGGTCTCGAGCGTGTCTTTGTCGTAGGGGGTCATGGCCCACGCGTGCTGGCCTTTTTCGCGTTCCTTGAGCCATTCCTGCACGTAGCGCCGCACCCCCGTGCGCAGCGCGCTCAGCTCCTGATCTGGGACACCGAAAGAGGGGGTGATGGCTTTGGCGAGTGCCTGTGTGACGGAGAGATCGAGCAAGAGGTGAGGAAGGAAAGAAAGGTAAGGAAGGTGAGAAAAGTTAGAGAGGCAGAAAGGTGAGGGACAGAGCGGCCCTCCGTGGCCGCGGTACTTAGAGGGAACGGAGAGCAGCAGCCACGCGGTCCTCGGTGGAGGCGAGATCGGCGGGAAGAGACTTGAGGGCGTGGGCGATGGTCGGTGCGTCGTACCCCAGTGACTCGAGCGCGGCGACGGCATCCGGATCGAAGGCTGTTTTCGCACCGCCGGTTTCGGTTCCCATGAAGAGCGCGGGGAGCTTCTCTGCAAGCGATTTTAATTCAAGAAGGAGTTTCTCTGCTGTTTTCTTGCCGATGCCTTTAATGGATGTGAGCGTGCCCGGATCCTGCTCCCGGATCGCCATGCCGATGAGGCCGCGCGGGACGCTGCAGATCTCGAGCGCCGTGCGCGGGCCGATGCCGGGAATGCCGAGGAGCTCCTCGAAGAGCGTTCGACTGTGCTGCGAGAGGAAGCCGAAAAGATCGAAGCGGTCCTCCCGCACGTACGTCGCAATCCAGAGCTTTGTCGCAGCACCTTCTTCCAGCTGCTCCCAGACGTCGAGCGGCACGAGGACGCGGTAGCCCACCCCGTTCACGTCCACGGTGACTTCTCCGGGGCGATGCCGTGTCACGTTGCCGTGAAGGTGGGCAATCATAGGGAGCAACTATAGCAGAAAGAGAATGTCGAGTGCTGCACATCGTTCTTTACACTTTTTCGATCATTCATTCGCACCTTATCACATGCTTGTTTTTCCGCTATAATAAGAGAGAAAATGAACACAAAGACCAATCGTATCCTCACGGCCGTAGTGCTGACGGCGGGGCTCGCTCCGCTCTTCGCGTTTGCCCTTGTGTTCTCGGAGGAGAAGATGGATGCCGAGCGTGCATTTCGCACGGCGATCGATGAAGCGTCAGCCGAGTACCAGCGCACGCGCAGTCTGCCTTCCCTCAAGCGACGGTACGAAGCGGAGCTCCAGGATGCGCAGGCGCGTCTGCCCGCGCTGATGCGGCAGAAACGTGCACTGCGTTTACAGATCTCCCAGTTGCAGCATGCACTCGTCACTCTGCAGCAGCGATTCGGATGGGAAACCACAGAAGACGGCACATCTGTCGTACAGTCGGCCGATATCGCGGATGCATTCCGTTCCGCGGAGCGCGTGCAGTCCGTGCTGGGGTCTGATCCCCTCGGTCCCTCGTTCTTCCGGCGCATGCTCGTTGCCTCGTTTGGCGACGTGCTTGAAGAGGATCTGCAGACGGGGATACGCAGGAGCATTTTGCTCGCCCGGGTGCAGGTGGAGGAGCAGCAGAGACAGCTCCATGAACTGACGCAGCAGCAGCAGACGCTCCGCGCAGAGGCGCTGGATCTTACGCAGCAGGAGGAGCGTGCAGCGCGTGGACTCAAGGCGACAGACGAACAGTTGCAGAACATTCAGGCGACGGTCGAGGAGGTGCATGCCGAGGTGCTGAAGATGCAGGGCGCGCTGGCGCGCATCGATGCCCGCATCCGCAGCCGCATCGAGCGCGAGCTTCTCGAAAGGGGACTCCTCACGCCCGGCACGATCGATCGCTCGGCGATTCCCGCCGCTCCCCAGTTCGCCTGGCCGGCCTATGGTCCGCTCTCCGCCGGGTTCCTCGATGCGTCGTACCAGATGCACTTCGGCATTCCGCACTACGGATTGGATATCGCCATCGGCCAGGGATCCCCCGTCTTCAGCGCGGCGGACGGAGTCGTCTTCCTCGCGCGTGATGGCGGTCCGCACGGATACTCCTATGTCCTGGTGGGTCACCGCGGCAACGAAGCCACGCTCTACGGCCATTTGTCGAAGATCACAGTCGTGAGCGGTCAGGACTTGCGTCAGGGCGATGCCATCGGACTCAGCGGCGGGGCGGTGGGGACCTACGGTTCGGGTCCCACGACCACGGGGCCGCACCTGCACTTCGAGGTCATCAAAGATGGGACAAACATCGATCCGAAATTCGTGCTCCCGTAATGCCTGTCCGGTACCAGTGATTCTCAGTTGAGCCGCCTGTGCAGCGGTTTGCCCGCAGCGGATGATGAGGACGAGGTGGCAGTGGCGGGTGACGGTTCCTTCGCCGTGTCACCGATGGCTTTCCATTTTCTCGTTCCCACGAACGCGAGGCCCGGAATACGCTTGAGGATAAGAAGAGATTCCGGCGATTGGTCCCACCCCCTCTGCGTCGTGACAGCCGTGGTGAATCCTGCCTCACCGACGAGTGCCTCGATCCGTGGCGTGTGTGCACCGAAGGGATAGGCGAATGAGGTGACCGTCACGCCGAAGTCCCGCTCCAGTTCCTCTTTGCTACCGGCAATTTCCTTTTGTGCGGCAGTGGAGGAAAGGCGGACGAGATTTTTATGATGGAGCGTGTGAGCGCCGATCTCTACGAGTCCGGAAGCAACGATGTCCTTCAGCTCTTCCTGCGTGAGGTAACCCTGCTTGCCGATGAATGCGGGCACGACATAGAGCGTCGCTTTGGCCTGATACTTTTTGAGGAGCGGGAATACGTTCACGTAGAAGTCCTGATAGCCGTCGTCGAAGGTGAGCGCGATGGCAGGGGAGGGGTGCAGTGAGGAAACGAGGTGACCGGGGACAGCGCTGACGAAGATCGTCTTGTAGCCGCGTTCCTGCAGTGCGAGAAGTTGCTTCTCGAATATCACCGGCGAGGTGATGAGCGCAACACTCCGTTTGGACGCCCGCTGTGCCGATTCCACGTAGTGGTAGGTGAGGGTGGGAAGGGTGAAGGACGAGGAAACAGAGGAAATAAAGGAAGTAGAGGAAACAGAGGATGATGTCTGAGGTGTACTTGGGCTGGCCAGCTCCCACGCAGCCAGTGCGTACGGAAGCGCAGTCGAAGAACAGACGATGAGCGTCGCGATGCTGCAGAGCGGGAGCCTGAATCGGAGAAGAATCTTCATGGCGCATCACTCAATCAGAGGTTGATGGCAGAAACAATGGACGGTTATGGGCAGGAATGCTTTGACGCGTCACGGGAAGAGCGGGATCATGGCGAGTCCGATCAGTTGGTCATTCACATGTGCTGTACAGCAGAAAGGAGGTGGCTCATGGGTTACCTCTTCATGTTTCTTGCGGGGATCATCGCAGGCATCGGCTACGCGTGGTTTCAGAACAGATCGATTTGGGACAACGTGGGGGTCGGATGCTTCCACGGCTGTCTCGTCGCTTTCGGTGCTCTCGTGGCTCTGGTGACGACCATCGTCATCACTGCTCTGCGCCTGAGTTACTGGACCCACATTGGCGTGCTGTTCGCGAGTTTCTACGGAATGTTTTTTCTGGTTTGCCTTGGTGAATACATCGAGGAATGCCGGAAAAAACGTGACGAAGAAGATGATTCCTCTTGATCGGAGGGGAAGGCGTCATACGCGTCTTCCTCTTTTTTTATACAGCACCGATGATCACCACAAATTCACCTTTCTTCACCATTGATGTAGCGGTCTCAGGAAGGCCGGCGACCGTCGTCGAGATGACTTCCTCGTGCATTTTCGTAAGCTCCCGTGCAATGACCACGTGACGGTCCGGTTGATCTTTCAATGCCTCGGCGAGTTCGTTGATCGTTTTTTCGATGCGGTGCACCGACTCGTAGAAGACGATCGTTCGTTCTTCATCCTTGAAAGAATGGAGCAGTGTCTGGCGTCCTTTTTTCATCGGCAGGAAGCCTAAATACACGAATCGGTTGATAGGGAGTCCGCTTGCGCTCAGTGCCGCGAGGAATGCCGCCGGTCCCGGGATCACCTCGATGGGAATCCGCTCGGCCCGTGCGCGCGAGACCAGGGCGTAACCTGGGTCGCTGATGCCCGGCGTTCCGGCATCGCTGACGAGAACAAGGTTTTGACCTTCCACGAGTCTGCGCACGATGTCATCCACTTTGCGGGGGTTGCTGTAGCCGTGGCAGCTCAAAAGCTCCTTCTTGGGAAGATCCAGAAGTTTGAGGAGCTGGCCCGTTACCCGCGTGTCCTCGCAAACAATGCCATCACACTTCTTCAAGGTTTCCAGTGCACGCAGAGTGATGTCGCCGAGGTTTCCGATAGGGGTGGAGACGATAGAAAGCATTGGGCCCAGAATACACTTTTTCTCCTACATCTCTGTTTATTCTCCAACTTTGTCAGTGCGACCAAGAGGGGATCATTCCCTCGTTGAGACAAGTATGAATCTGTTTCTTCCGTCAGGGGGCTAGGGCACCTTGCCACGCCCGTACCGAACGTCGGTACGTTCGGGCGGGTTCGGTTCCCTAAGCCCCCCGACACCCCCCTTACCCTCCTAACGGCCAAGCTTAGGTGGGAAACCTGCGGGTTTCCCCCCACTTCCGTTCCCCCCTTCCAACCGGTTTCGCCTTGTTTGCTATTTGTATTTTTGTGTTGTTTTTGCTCGTTTTGTGTTTATCGGTATTTCCGGGTACCGGGGACTTTTTTCCTTCCAAAAAATCTGTATCATCCCTCTGATCACTAACGCTCCGATTTTCCATGCCTAAGAAATCCGACAAGCCCCAAGAGCCCGAAAAGAATGAAAAGAAAGATACGGGCGAGCAGGCAATTCCCGAGGCGGCTCCCGCTTCCATTCACGGTATTCCCGTGCCGAGTGCAGAGAGTCTGGCCAAGATTGGCAAGATCGCGCCGCGGCCGATCGTGCAGGAGATGGAGGCGAGCTATCTGGATTACGCGATGAGCGTCATCGTTTCGCGCGCTCTGCCGGATGCCCGTGACGGACTCAAGCCCGTGCACCGCCGTATTCTGTACTCTATGTCCGAGCTGGGGCTGCGATCCTCCGCAAAATTCCGCAAGTGCGCCCTGGTCGTCGGAGACGTTCTGGGTAAGTACCACCCGCACGGCGACAGCGCCGTGTACGAGGCGCTCGTGCGTATGGCGCAGGATTTCTCAATGCGCTACCCCATCATCCACGGACAGGGGAACTTCGGCAGTATCGACGGGGACGGCGCCGCAGCCATGCGCTACACCGAGGCGAAGATGGCCCGGTTTGCCGATGAGTTGCTGCAGGATATCGACAAGGAGACGGTCAATTTCATGCCGAACTATGATGCCACGCGCAAGGAGCCGACCGTGATGCCTGCCAAGCTACCGCATCTGCTCCTCAACGGGACCGTCGGTATCGCTGTCGGCATGGCCACGAACATCCCGCCGCATAACCTGGGTGAGCTGGTGGATGCCTCCGTTCACCTGTTGGAGCATCCCGAGGCCACGGTGGAGGATCTGCTCGAGTTCGTGCAGGGGCCCGATTTCCCCACGGGCGGCATCGTCTACAACAAAGAGGCGATCAAGCAGGCGTACCTGACGGGTCGCGGGTCCATCGTGGTGCGCGCCAAGGCACAGATCGAGGAGATCAAAGGACGCTACGTCATCCGCGTTTCCGAGATTCCCTACCAGGTGAACAAGTCCACGATGATCGAGAAGATGGCACATCTGGTGCAGGACAAGGCGATCGACGGCATCTCCGACATCCGCGACGAGTCCGACCGCACGGGGATCCGCATCATCGTGGAGCTGAAGAAGGATAGCTACCCGCAGAAGGTCCTCAATCAGCTCTTCAAACACACCGATCTGCAGACGAGCTTCGGCTACAACATGATCGCCCTCGACGGCGGGTTGCAGCCGCGGCTCCTCAATTTGCAGGAGGCACTGGAGCTCTTCATCGCGCACCGTCGCGAGGTCGTGCGCCGGCGCGTCACCTTCGACCGCGACCGGGCCAGGGAGCGCGCACACATCCTCGAGGGACTGAGCATTGCCCTCAACGATATCGACAAAGTTATCGCGACCATCAAGAAGAGCGAGACGAAAGAAATAGCCAAAGAGAACCTCGTGAAGAAGTTCAAGCTCTCCGAAATCCAGGCCGATGCCATCCTGCAGATGCGCCTGCAGACGCTGGCGGGGCTGGAACGGAAGAAGATCGAGGATGAGCTGGCCGAAAAAAAGAAATTCATCGCCGAGTGCGAGGCGATCCTCAAGGATCCCAAAAAGATCGACAAGATCATCAAGACCGAGCTCACCGATATCAAAGAGTCCTTTGGCGATGCGCGCCGCACCACGATCGTGAAGCACGACGTCGGTGATTTCTCGGCCAAGGATACGATCCCGAATGCGCCGATGATCGTCACACTCACGCAGACGGGCTACGTGAAGCGCTTAAGCCCCATGCAGTTCAGGGCACAGCAGCGCGGCGGCAAGGGCGTCAAAGGCATGACCACCAAGGATGAGGACGAGGTGCTCTCACTCCTCCATGTGATGAACCACGACGACCTGCTCTTCTTCACCAATACCGGCCGCGTCTTCAAGCTGCCGACGTACGAGCTTCCGCAGGGGAGTCGGGTGGCCAAGGGTCAGGCGATCGTGAACCTTTTGCAGCTTCAGCCCGAGGAGCGCGTGACGGCGATTCTGCGCGCGCAGATGGAGGGCAAGAAATTCCTCTTCATGGTCACGCGCGAAGGAACGGTCAAGCGTACCGAGCTCGGTGAATTCGAGAATATCCGCCGGTCCGGTTTGATCGCGCAGAGGATGCCTGCTGGCGATGAACTCAGGTGGGTGGTCGAGACCGATGGCAAGAACGAGATCATCCTGCTCACGCAGAAGGGCAAGGCCATCCGCTTCAAGGAGGATGACGTCCGTCCGATGGGCCGCGCGGCGGCCGGCGTGCGCGGCATCAAGCTGGGTACCGGCGACAAAGTGGTGGAAGCGGCGGCGATCACGGATCCCAAGAAATCCAAGCTTCTCGTGGTGATGGAGAACGGACTCGGCAAGATGACGCCGGTGGAACAGTACCGCTTCCAGGGCCGCGGCGGCACGGGCGTGAAAGCAGCGCAACTGACGGCGAAGACGGGGGATATCGTGGGCGGGTGTGTGCTGGAAGAGGGCGCGGAAGGCGATCTGCTGTGTCTGAGCAAGCAGGGTCAGGCCATCCGCATGGAGCTCAAGGACATCCCGTCCCTTGGTCGTGCGACACAGGGCGTGATCATCATGCGCCTGAACGGCAAGGACAAAGTCGCGACGGTGAGCGTGGTGATGTACGACAAGGAAGCGGAAGAAGCGGTGCTCGAGGCGGCCGAGGAACAGCGCACCGAGGAAGTCGAGGCGATCGAGAAAGAGGAGCGCAGAGTGAAGCGGGCTGCCAAAGCGTCGCAGAGTTAAAAAAAGACAGAGGTTTCCCTCCGTCCTTTTTCGTTCGATGTTGTGCGCTCAGGTCCCCGGGCACCGTACGGTCACTTTGGCCGTGATGTCGTTCGGTATGGCTTTATTTGTCAGCGAGTAGGAGCGCAGGAAGAGCAGGAGCGGCCGGCCGCAGGAGCTGCGGTCTCCGGTACGGTAGGCGAATGTGAAGGTTGCTTTTCCGCCGGCAGGAACGGATTTTCCGATGCCTCCCTCATCACAGAAGATGTCGATGCCCTTCGTCACGCACACGGATGAGGCGGCGGGAAGGAACGTCAGTGCCGAATTCCCCATTGCCCTCGCGGCGATGTCGGTGACATCCGCGGGGCCCTTGTTCATGACGATGACAGTCACGGTGACGGTGTCGCCGAATGCCACAGATGTTGGCAGGGAGACCGCCGTGGCGAGGGTAGATTTCGTTGTGGTCGTGGCTGTCGGCCTGGATGACGTTGTGATCGCTCTGGAGCTCGCTACTGCGGAGGAGACGGAAGTGGCGGTGGGCGGCATACTGGAACGTGAAGAAGAGGATGCGGATGTTATTGGAGTTGTTCTTGTGGCTGGCGTCGTGGTTCCCCCTCCGCAGTCACGAGGACAACTACAGACGTTCTCGCCCAAACCGTTGCACATACCGTCACCGCACTTCGTGCAGACGGCCGTTCCCTGTGACTGCACGCACAGGCCCAGTTCGTTGCGGCGGGCGTACCCGGTCAGGATGAGTCCAGTGCAGCAGGGCTTCGTCGTCGGTGACACAGAGGTGATGGTACCTTCCGTCAGGCAGGTAACGGTCGATGCCGGCGGGGTACCGTCAGCCTGACAGGTTGCAGCCTGCCGGCAGCCGCGTGCGTCGAGGTTGGTGTTGCCGACGAGATGTGTTCCAGTGGCGCAGATGGGCGTATTCACCTGTACGCAGCGCCTGCAGTCCGTCGCACAGTAACCGTCTTTGCCGTTCTGTGCGCCGTTGTCACATTGTTCAACGGCCTCTTGCGTTCCGTTGCCGCACACGGCGGCATCGGCAATGCACTGTCCTCCTGTGGGACATCCGCGGATGTCCCGGCTGCCACCGGCGCTGTGTGTTCCTGCGGGACAGGGAGCGATGCTCACACACCGCGTGCAGTCGGCGCCGCACAGGTTGTTTATTCCATTATTTCCGCCGTTATCACATTGTTCATCGCTTTCTCTGATTCCGTTGCCGCAGGTCGACAGAGGCGGTGTCGGATTGACCGGCATGGGAGTGACCATGCCCTCCGGCACGCACTGCCCGGTCGGCACGAAACAGCCCTGTGCATTCATCTGGCCTTCGGCTGTTTGTTTGTCCGGACAGTACACCGCGACAGGGCAGCGCCGGCAATCCTTTCCGCAGGTGGAACTGCCGTTGCCGTTAATTCCCGTTCCGAGGTCGCACTGCTCGCCGCCGACCCGTAATGTGTCGCCGCACACCTCGGTACAGTACGTGCGGCAGGTGGTTGTCTGTGCGAAGAAGGGGAACAGTGAACCAATGAGTGACCGGAAGAATCCTGTTTGTGCCGTGGTCTGCCGGCATTCGAAGTTGCAGCGCCATCCGGTTTCCCGCATGCAGGTTCTGTTGCATCCGTCGAAGTCTTTGTCATTGGCATCATCACATTGTTCTCCAGATTCGGTCATGCCGTTGCCACATTGGGTTTGTGGAATTCTTTCGTGTGGGTCCGGAGAGCCCGGCAGAGGAGGAATGGTGGGAGGAGTGGGATCTTTCATATATGCGCTCGATTGAGAGCTCGATGCAACACTCTGGCCGCAGTAGCCGCCGGGCATGCAGGTCAGTCCTCCGGAGCAGGGAAAGCGTGTGGAACAGGAGCAGGTTCCCGTCCAGTTTCCCGGCGTAACGCCCGGGGGCAGAGGGGCCATGCTCATGCTCACGCAGCCGCCGCTCAGGCATTCCTCATGCAGATTGCAGAGCGCACCGGCGCTCTTGAGCGCGACGCACGTGCCGTCACTCAGGCATCGCGTTCCCGCCGCACACAGGTAGCGGCTGTCCCCGCCCGTTCGGCACGACTGACACTCGGCACTGATGCATTTCCTGCCACCACAGTCCGCATCGGTCGTGCATTGGGGTGATGCGCAGGTGCCAATGGTCGTGCAGAACTGGCCGACAGGACACTGAGAAGCCATGTTGCAGCCGCATGTTCCCTGCCTGCAGACGGCGCTCACGCATTCATCGGGAGCAGCGCAGGAGTTGCCAGTCGTTTTCTTCGTCTGGCATGCGCCATCACGTCCGCAGAATTGGCCCGTGGCACACTCGCGCCCTGTCGGTTGCCAGTTATACGGCGTGGGCACAGGGATTGCGACGCAGTCCGTGCACATGCGGTTCAGGCAGATCTTGCCGTTACAGTCCGCGTTCGATTGGCAGAAAGAAGCCATGCAGGAGGAGCCGATGCACGCCTGTCCGGCGGCGCACTGGGTATCGAGCGCACAGGTGCACTGGCTGGCCGGGTCCCCGGCATACATCCCTCTGCAGTTGCCACTCAGACATTCGCTGGAGACTCGGCAAGAAGTCCCGCCGGTCTTCTGCGTCTGGCAGGTTCCATCGTTACTGCAGTAGGAACCCGTCGGGCACGCAACGCTCCCGCCGCAACCGACACACTGATTGGAGCGGCAGAACTTTCCTCCACAGTCGGCATCACTTGTGCACTGTGCAGTGATACAGGTGCCGGACTGGCAGATTTGTCCTGCAGTACAGTCAAGGTTGAAGAGACAGGCACACGTACCCGTCGTGGAATACCACCGCCGGCTGCAGATGCCGCTCGAACATTCCAGGCTCTCGGAGCAGGAATCGTTGCCAACCTTCTTCGCGATACAAATTTGCTCCCGCGTGCAGTACTGATCGGCTTGGCAGAGGCGGCGTGGATCTACCGAGGTACCTGTAGTGGCATTCACGCATCCCATGCAGTAGCCAGAGATGCAGTGCCAGCCGGCAGTGCAATCACTGTCTGCCTGGCAGGTTCCGGGGGCAGGCGTAGGAGAAGGGTTAGGTGAAGGTGTGGGTGGCGTGATTATTCCGCCTCCGCCTCCTCCAGTTGAGGAAGACGATGAAGATGTGGCGCTTCCATAGAAACATCTTCCTGCAGCGCAGTACTGTCCACTCAGACAATCGCTGTCCTGAGCGCAGTCGCATTTGCCGACAGTGATACTGACCCGGTCGGGCGTGCACTTGTTCGCCTTGCACTCAAGACTTTCGTAACAGGCTGCTCCGTAATTCTTTTTTGTTTCACATGTTGCATTGAGTGAGCAGTATGTTCCTGCTGGGCAGAGCAGGAGTTTCCAGCGGGGATCGTAGCCGGTCGGAATTTCTCGTACGCACCCGCCTCTGCACCATCCATCCAGACAGATTTTTCCGTTGCTGCAATTGGCATCACTGAGACAGCGATCAGGGACAGGAGTGGGTGGTGTGGGTGTCGGGGGAGTCGGTGTCGGGGGAGCTCCGCCGGGATCGGTACATTTCAGAGCGACGCAGTAGTTGCTCAGGCAGCCGATATGCTCGGAGCACGAGTCGCCCAGATTGCCTTTACGTTGGCAGCGCTGTGCATTGGTGCAATATTTTTCCGTTGGGCAGTTATCCGGCACCCAGACGGTGGTGGAGCCGTTGTTTGCATAGTGTCCTCTTGTACAAGCCGTGCAATGACCCTGTAGGCAGGTGGTACCCTGGAATGAGCTGTCTTTTGTATCACAGTCACTCGCTGAGGTGCAGCGGTCATCCAGAGCGCACCAGCCGTCGCTGTATGCGGTTTTTCCCTTGCAGTAGCCGCTCGCACATTCGTTGTCCGTTCCGCACCGTGCGCCGATGGGTTGGTCGGTAGGTGTAGGTGGGAGCGGTTGAGCTGTTGGTGCTTTGCACACGCCATCGCTTCCATCGCAGTAAGTGCCGGTAGGGCAGGGCACCTTAATGCCGTCGACATAGATCGTTCCACATGCGTAACACTTGCCTGTGACGCATAACTTTCCACCACAGTCCTCGTTGTTCTGACACTCCGGCGCAGGTGGAGTGGGGCGCTTCTTGCAGAGTCCGTCCGTGTCGCAGTACGTGTCGGCATCGCAGTAGACCTGATACCCGTATCTGGCGGTATTGCAGTCCAAACAGCTTCCACTTACACACACCTTGCCCTTACACTCGGCACTGGTTTTGCACTCGGGGGGCGAGGGAGGCGTAGGAACAAATTTCTCGCAGAGGAAATTGGTGCGGCTGCACACATAGCCTGGAGGACAATCTGTCCAATAGCACGGTCGTATTTGTGTATATAGACAAGTTCCTATTCTTGTTTTGGTTTCCCTACACATCCACACTCCCGTATCTTGATTGTAAGGGGTGTGCGTGCTGCAGTTAGCGAGGCCAACTCCACATGCGATGTTTGTCTCGATTGTGACGGGAGATGGCAGTCTGGACCGTTCAGCCAATATCACAGCGGAGGTGCGTGAGGCACCAGCCGTCGTGATTGGATGAAGCAGCGCCGCTATACGGGAGTTGTGGGCGGGCAGTACGCACATGAGCGCGATGGCGCTGATGGTTCCTGCAGAGAGCAGGAGGATACGCAGATGTTTCATTGGATGTGGGTGTAGGGACTTTTCTCTCTATTTTACTACAAATCGTCGTTTGTGACCAGACGGCATCCGGGGCAATCGGGAGCCCTTTTTTCTTGCTCTCACGGCGCTCTTCGGTACACTCCGCCCGTTATGAAGAAAGGCATTCATCCCCAGATGTTCCAGGACGCCAAGGCCACATGCACGGCCTGCGGCGCGGTGTTTCAGATCCCGTCCACTCTCAAAGAGGTGACGGTCGAAATCTGCAGGATGTGCCACCCGGTCTACACGGGCAAGAAGCAGGGTGAGGCCCGTGGCGGCCGCATCGAACGCTTCCGCAAGCGCATGGCGGCGGGCAAAGAAACGGTCAAGAGCAAGAAAAAGTAAGCGCCGGAGCGCTGGCACTCGGAAGGAGCGACTGCTATACTTTTGCCATGGATGCACGGCAGGGAAAGCTCCTCGTGGCGATCATTGACCAATTCATCGAAACGGCGCTCCCGGTGGGGAGCAAACGTCTGCTCGAGGCGGGCGAATTCTGTTGCTCTTCGGCGACGCTCAGGAGTGAGATGGCGCGGCTGGAAGACGAAGGATTTCTGCTGCAGCCGCACGTCTCGGCAGGCCGTGTTCCCACGGCCCAGGGCTACCGCATGTACGTGCGGGAATACCTCTCGCCCTCGCGCCATGAAACCGTCGTGCGCAAACGCTTCGACACGCTGAAGGAGCAGTACTTCAAGCGCAAGGATCAGGAACGTGTCTACGAAGCCGTGTCACTGCTCTCCCACATGGTTCCGAATGTCGTGTTCGCGAAAGTCCCGCACAAGGCTCAGGTGTACTACATGGGACTCAGTAACGTGCTGAAGCAGCCGGAGTTCCAGGGTGATCCGAGGCTGGTGAGCGGAGTGGCCGAAGTGCTCGAGGAACATTTGAGTGCCATCCTCGGACGCATCGAGGTGGATGAAGAGGTCCGCTACTACATCGGCGACGAGCACCTGCTCCCGCAGATCCCGAGTTGCAGCCTGATCGTGACGGAGTACCAGATTCGCGGCGAGAAGGGCGTGATCGGCATCCTCGGTCCCATGCGCATGGATTATTCCTACAATACCGTTGCCCTGGAGCTTGCTGCCGATCTTCTCCGCTCACACTAATATATGTTCGTTGCTTTCCAATTTTCATAGATAATCAATGTGTCACCCTGAGCCCTGTCGATGGGCGACACATGCGTGTCATGGTTCGACAGAGCTCACCATGACAGGTCATTCCCACCTATTCCCTCTCAATGTCCCAAGTCTTCCTCAAAGTCCGGCCGGCTCTCGAAAATGAGCGAGGGCCCATGTATGTGGAGTCGATGATCGCCTCGCTCCACTCCTTCAAGGGTCATGCCGCGCGTGTCAGCCTCGAGATCGGTGTGGGGCGGGACCGCAAGATCGCACTCTTCGTGCGTGCCGACGAAGAGACCGTTGGGCTGATCGAGAGCCAGCTCTACGCGCAGTTTCCGGATATTGATATCGAGCAACTGCATGAGGATCCTTTTGCGGCTGCGGAAGATGAGTGCGCGGTTGCGGCAGATCTGACGCTTCATGCGCCCGAGATCTTCCCCATCAAGCGTCACCCACAGTTCGATGACATGCTCGCACGGGTGAATATCGACCCGATCGCGGGGATCACATCTTCCCTCGCACGCTATCCCTTTGCCGGCATGCGCGGACACATTCAGATCGTTCTACATCCGCTTGGCGGCAGTTTTCGGACACGGGCGCTCTGTTTTTTGCCCCTGCTCCAGAAGGGTCTGCCCTCGCTCTCGCGTCGCTATGCGAATTTCTACACGCGTATCGTGCTTGCGCGCGGGTGGCGGCGCCTCGCGTACTGGCCGCTCTCGATGCTGCTCGGGGGGTTCCGTGCTTCCCCGATTCTACGGAAAGTCAGAGCGGCCACAGTAGATCTCATAGAGCGGTCGCAGGAGGATGAGGAGCGCGAAGGGGAGCGCATCGCCGGCCGCACGCACGATCGCGAAGACACGGTCTCGGGCGCCGTCGACAAAGTGAATCGTCTGCTCTTCACCTGCAATATCCGCGTGAGCGTGATCGCCCCGAAAGATAAAACCGTTGAAGCCGGGCGCAAGGTGCACGAGATCGTAGGGAGCTTCCGGCAGTTCTCGCTTCCGCACAGTAACGCGTTTTCCTCCCTCCCCGATCGAACATTTTCCACGATTCCCTTCGGCTTTAAAGCACGGCCCTTCGTCCTCTCGGTGGAGGAGGTGGCGTCCATGTGGCACATGCCGACGCTTCTTGTGCAGACGCCGAATATCGATTGGGTGCTTTCGAAGAAACTGGAACCGCCGGTGAACCTGCCTCTGCCCGCCCGACCGGATGACTCCGGTCATTCGGGCGGGCCGGGCGTTTCGGACACCGAGGACTCGCTCACGGTGCTCGGCGAGGCCGTGTACCACGGCCAGCGCACCAAGTTCGGCATCCGGCCGGATGACCGCCGCCGGCATCTCTACACGCTGGGAAAGACGGGCATGGGTAAGTCCACGCTTCTCGAAAATATGATCTACTCCGATATTCAGGCGGGCAGGGGAGTGGCCTATCTCGATCCCCACGGCGACACCGCCGAGATCATCCCATCGTTCGTCCCCAAGCACCGGAGCAACGACGTCATCTTCTTCGATCCGGCGGACCGGGATTTTCCGCTTTCCTTCAATGTGCTCGACTGCCCCGACCCGAACCAGCGGCCGCTGGTGGCCTCGGGGCTGATGGGCGTTTTCACCAAGCTCTGGCCGGGGATGTTCAGCGGACGCATGGAGCACATCCTGCGCAACACCCTGCTCGCGCTGCTCGAATACCAGGGATCCTCGATGCTCGGCATCATGCGGATGTTCGCCGACGACGTGTACCGCAAAAAGGTCGTCGCGAAAGTGACGGATCCCATGGTGAAGAGCTTCTGGGAGCAGGAGTACGCCACGTGGAACGAGAAGTACCGTACCGAGGCCACGGCGGCGATCCAGAACAAGGTCGGCCAGCTGCTCTCGACCCCGCTCATCCGCAATATCGTCGGGCAGGTGAAGAACGGGCTCGACCTGCGGCACGCCATGGACACCGGCAAGATCATCATCGTGAACCTGAGCAAAGGCAGGCTCGGAGAAGACACCTCCGCCTTCCTCGGCTCCATGCTCGTCACCAAGTTCCAGATCGATGCCATGAGCCGGGCGGACATTCCCGAAGCCGAGCGCAGGGATTTCTACCTCTATGTGGATGAATTCCAGAATTTCGCCACCGAGTCCTTCGCCAGTATTCTCTCCGAGGCGCGCAAGTACCGCTTGAACCTGACCATGGCCAACCAGTACGTGGCGCAACTGCTGATCGGTGAGGGCAAGACGACGCTCAAGGATGCCGTCTTCGGCAACGTCGGCTCCATCGTCTGTTTCCAGGTGGGTTCGGACGATGCGGAGGATTTGAGTCTGCAGTTCGAGGAATTGGCTATGCCCAAAGATATTCTGAGCCTGCCCAAGTACCACGCCTATGTCCGGCTGATGATCGAAGGCATGCCCAGTAAGCCTTTCTCCGTCACCACGCTCCCGCGGCCCGAAGGGGACCATGATCCGCGGCGGATCGAGATCCTGCGCAAGCTCTCGCGCGAGCGCTACACCGAGAAGCGGGCCATCGTCGAAGAGAAGATCACCAAATGGGCGGCCAGCTCCTACGAAGCCGCTTCGCATGCCAAGGCGGACGAGAAAGCCAAGGAGAAGGAAGAGGAAGAGGTGAAGAAGGCGAAGAAGAAAGGCATGAGCCTCAAGGACTATCGTGCGTGGCGCGACCGCGAAATGTGGACGAACGAATTCAACTCTCTCCGCAAGAAGCAGATTCTCGGCGAAGCTTTCACTCCCGACGAAGAGAAGCTTCACAAGGATCTCGAGAAGAAGCTCGAGATGAGCGGGGGAGTGCCTGCCTTGAGCAAGGCGCTGCAGGAGCTGAAGGATAGGAAGAGCCAGCAGTGAACATATATACGTTTTATGAATATTATGTTATAATATTACTTATGGGTAAACTGACTGTTGGTGATGTCCTTCGACTCATTGAAACATCCCCCATTGTTTCTCTGGCTACCGGTGAAGCCGGCAATGCGCAGACGCAGTCTGGCCAGCCTCACACGCCAGCCGAAGCGGCTCTGCTGCAACGCATGATTTCGGAGAAGGTCGTGAGCGTCCAGACGGTGCAGACGCTCATTGAATCATCCCGTGTCGTTGCCTTGGAAGCCGTGAGGAAATCACTGACCGATTTTCCATCCAATCAACCGCTGGACGAGATTCAGCTGGCCAGAATTCAGAGTGCCCTCGAGTCCCAGAGTGCTGTTGTGCGTCGTAACCGCTCCACATTTCAGAGAATCAATCCCAAGCATTCCGAAGCCGTACTCAGTGTTTCTTCTCTTGTTTCTGTACAACTGAGCCGGGCGATTGCGGACGCAATGCGGTCACGCACATCGAGTGCAGGTACTGCATCCTGATGGATGCTGCACCGCGTTTCACGTACATATCTGTCCGTCAGCAATCTGTAAGGGAATTGAACGACCTCTCAAGGAATCGTTCGTTTTGATTCAATGCACTTCTCCAAGTGCACAATGCATTGGTTATTGATGTAAACAAGGTCGTGAGACATGCGGATCAGACGTTGACGCAGCAGGCGTATCGGCAAAAGATGCGCCATCTTCCCCCTTTTCACATCCATGAATGACTCTCGTTCCGAACATACGATGTCACAGGTTGCACGTCTTGCTGTCGTCAAAGATTCAACGAGGCAGGCGATTCAGGAGGCGCGTACCATGCTCTCCGGACAAGTGGCGGATATTCTGACGCAGTACACTGACGGAAGTGGCGCCGATGATGTTGTCAGTGCGGTTTCCGATGTGTATCGGGAAGGAACCCTGCGCAATCGGTCGGATACGACGTCTCAGAGGAATCCTGTGGAAATCGTTGAGGGCTTGCAGGACATCATTGTTTCACTTGTCCGAAGAATCCAGGAGCTACAGATCGCCGTTGGGAAGCCGGAATCAGCAAAGACTCCTGTTTAGTCTTCCATGCATAAAACGACCGGAACGACGTCCGACTTTCCGCTGGCGTCTGCTGCGGTATTTGCCCTATGGGGTATCGAGGAATTTGCCGCACTGAATGGTGCACGAATACTTGCTGGCCACCCTTGCGAACTGTCTGGTGAGTTCGCCGCCGGCCGTTGGCTCCTCCACTTCAAGAGAAGACTCTGCCGGATCGCTTTCTTTCCAGAAGAGTCCGTTCTTGGCGCATGTCCGTTCAGCTTGAGTGAGGCAGGTGTCGTGGAGCGTTCGCGCTTTCATGAGAGCAGCCTCCGTGGATCGGAGTGATAGCACGGTGAATGAACATGTATTGTTGGTGACAGATGATGGTGGGCATGAACCATCAGAGTCGCTCCATATCGATGTGCCGTTTGTGCATTCGCAGCAGTACACCTGCGACACTTTTTTTGTCGTTGTATCCTTGCACAGAATCGAGTGTGACTTGGGAATACAGTAGCTGTCCCGCGTCGGACAGGTGGCGTATTCTTTTTTCACCTCACTGGCGGTGATGGTGTAGTTGATGCGGTTCTGACACGTCGGCCAACTGGCGGTGGTCTGGTTTGCACTCACGGTGATGGTTTGTCCGAGGCCCATGTAGAACAGTCGCTTCGTCATGATCCATCGCTCTACAGCCGTGGTATCCGCGAAGACCGAGCAGCCGATATCGTCGAATGCCATACAGGTTGCATCCTTGCACTGACGGGTACAGCCATTGATGATCTTGACGAAGTTTTCGCACCCCATGCCATGTCCCATCCGGATCTGCGTGAGGTTGGTGCAGCTTCGCAGATCTGGCAGTGCCCGTGTCTCGTCCTGAATGAACGCGTTGCCTGCAGTGCATTGAGACTGTGCCTGCTGCCATTCTTTGCAGTACTTCACGAATCGGGAAACGCAGAGCCCATCCTGCAGGACGCAATCGAGCGTATTTTCCTCGCTCAGCGCTGAAGTGCACGCGATGCCCTTTTTTCCCTCACACATCGGCACATTCATGTAGAGACACAAGCAGCAGGACCGGGAGGAGAGGGAGGATGAAGATCCCCCGCAACGGAACTTTCCACATGTCTCCCCTGCATGGAAGGTGTAGCTGAGGGAGCCAACTGTTCCGTTTTTGCACGAGCTTTGATCGATGTCGATGCAGGACCATTGCCAGTCATCGCTGTCGAGGACGCAGCATGCCCCTTTTTGTTCAGAACTTGAAGAGGATGAGGGGGCGCAGGAACAAAGCACCGTACCTGGGATTGAATGACAGACCAGATTCTCCGGGCACGTTCCATTGCATGTCGGATACGAAGCTCCGCAAAGTCGACTGGAACTGCTCGATGATGCAGGAAGAGCGCTGCTAAAAGATGAGGAGGAAGAGGAGCTTCCCCCGCACATACTCATACACATGGCGTAGTCGGCCGTGCCGAATGAACCGCTCGGACATCCATCAATTGCAGAGGCAAGGGCGCAGGAATGGGTCAAAGGGTTGCAGCAGTAATGGATCATGGGATCTGCAACGGCTGTCAGCTGCCCTTTTTGAGGCTGAGACCCGGATCGTTCGAAGAAAAGAGTCACAGCGATCAGGAGGAAGCAACCTCCCAAAACGAGCTCAATGAGTCTCCGGCGTGACATGTTATTGGGCAGTGTATCAGTTGTGTTTTTTCTCACAAGTTCTCTCAGAGTCGTGCAGAGCAGTTCAAAAAAAGACCGGAACGTTGTCCGGCCTTTTTGTGTGGGTGTCTGCCTCTTGGCGTATCGGGAGCAAAGAGTTGCGCCGCGAGCCAAGAGAGAGAGGAGTGAAGGGAGGAAACCTTCATCTTTCTGCCGTGCTGGGGTCCTTGTTTCTCCTCGTGACCGGCCGAGGTCCCCGGACCAGGATCTTTACACCTCGCAAATGCGGAGGGATCCATGGGGAGCAGAGGGGGTGCGTCCAGCCGGCTCCTGTAGCCGGTGGGCGACATTGCACAGCAGAGAGGATGGTAGTCACGAGAGCCTCTGATCTGGAGTGATTCCGAGAACGAAGCGAAGTGGTCAACAATGAGCGGGGGAAGGCGTTCCTATGCCCATGCATTCCTGTGAAGGATGGATAGGTGAATGGGAGGAGCGCGGTACGCTCGTGCGTGACCACCATTCTCTCTGCGTAGTATCTGTGGTGTGAAGGGGCGGAGGCTTCCGCATCCCCGCCAGAGAACCTGACGGGGGAGCGGAGGCTTGTGTATGTGTGTGAGAAGGAACGAGGCCGCAGGCCTTGATTTGCTTGATGCAAATCTGGTCATTGTATCGTGCAAAGAACCGATGGCAAATTCTTGCTCTGGCGTTATCCGGAATTCCGTATTATTGAGCACATTTGTTGAACAACAATAATGATTTGTTTCTCGCTTTACGAAGCCAAAATAAATGCAAAACCTGTCAGTATGATTCTCTTAACTTCTCGTAAGACAACTCTCCATAACATTTCAGCTGTCACACGTGGTAGCCAGCCCTATGTCTGACTCTGTGAACCTCTTCAAAATCTCCTGCGTGATTTGCGTAACAACCGCGCGACGCCTGCCGATGGGGGCGGGGAAGCACAGGCGGAATTCTATTTCTCCCACGGAGGTGACCTCCATGTACACGCGCGGGGCGGGGGAGATCTGCGAGAAGTAGTAGCCACGCATCCGACGATCCATCTGGCGTTGTGCCTGAGTGGCGAAATCACCCGTTTCCTTCTCCAGAATATCCTCGAGGATTCCTTTTGCCTGCTCGCTCTGTTTCAGCATGCGCAGGCGAATGGGCATCTCTACATTTTCAAAGTCGGAGGTGGAGTGGAAGTTCACGAACGGATCTGTGAGGATCTTCTGGTTCGGGACGCGCACGATGTTGCCCACCTGGCCCATGGGGTCGTCGTTGTTCGAGCGGGAAACGATGAGCGTGGTGTAGAGGATGCCCACGTCGATCACATCACCCATCATGTCGCCGATGACTATGCGCTGGCCGATGGAGACGGAGTTCCTGAGAGTGAACCAACCCACTGCCCCTTTGATGATGTCCTGCAGGACAATGATGAGGGCGGCGCCCACCAGGGCGATGATGGTCGAAAGGCCCGGATGTTCCGAGAAGATACGCTGAATGACCCAGAAGGAGAGCGTGATGTACACGACGAAAGTGAAGACTTTCGTGGCGGCGTACCGCAGGCGCCGGTGGCGGATGTGATCGAGCAGGAGGTTTCTGACGAGTCGCTCTGCCCAGAAGACCACAAAGAAGATGGCGAGGTAGGTGAGGATATTGAAGAGGACGCCGATATCCCGGACCTGCTGCTCCGACTGCAATTCGCCAAGGCGTTCCTGTTGCGTGTTGTGCATGGCCTGGAGCGCAGACAGCTGTTCCGTCAGCACCGCTTTCTTCGCGAGCAACTCAGGGTAGCTCTTCGTCTGCATGATCAATCCGGGTGGAGGCGCCCCCGTTCCCGTTTTTTCAAATTCAACGTAAAACGCCTCTTCTTTCTCGAGGAGTGCCAGGTCCGCTTTGGTCGAATCGATGCGCTGGCTTAAGAGCGATACGATGGACCGTTGCTGATCGAGGACAATCACGAGATCCGTCGTCGCCGGTGTGTTGCCCCCTGACTGGATCGTCGTGGTGAGCTTCTGTTCGATCTCTTTGCGGATGGCCGCCCGCTCGTTATCGATGCCGCTCTGGATCGGTGCAGCGGCTTGCGGCGTCTTGGCTCTCAGCAGGCTGTCGAATCGCCACTGCAGGCGCGGAACATCTCTCTGAACATCGCTCTGGGCGATGACTGGCACACTGATGAGGAGTGTCGTGAGCAGCAAAACGGTGTGCAGCCACAAACTGATGCGTGAACGGATCATGTACGAGCACTGTAGCACAGTTGGTTTTTGCGTAGGTCTTGGCAATGAGAGGTAACTTGATAAGAATCATTTTTTTTAGTATAATAACAACACAACAGAATATTCACCTATCCACACATGAAACACACACCATTGCCAAGGCGCACTGTCTCTTTGCTTGCTGCCTTCGTGGCGTGCGCGTTTCTTGCGGTCACTGTTCATACCGGCAGTGCGATCAAAGCGGCGACCACACAGGGCATGTTCTTCCGCGTGACGGTCACCAAGATGCAGCCTGACGTCGTTTCGCCCGGAAGTGCGATCAGCTACGAAGTGAAGATCAAAAATATTTCCAGCCGTTCTGCCTATGCCACGGCGATCATCACTGCACCGAAGACGTTTGTCTTCCTGGATGCCATCGGCTGGAGCAGCACCTGCCGGAGTTTTTCGAACGGCATGGTGTTCTGCGCGTCTTCCCGCATCGCTGCCTCGGCCGAGCAAACACTGATTCTGCGCTACCAGATCCCGGTGTCGTATTCCTGTTCACAGACATCGGTGGCTTTGCAGGTGTCGGTGCCCGGTGTGAACGTGACGACGCAGACCGATCCGCTCGTGTGCGCGCGCTGCGGCGACGGCCAGGTGCAGAACGGCGAACAGTGCGACGACGCGAATCAGGTGAACACGGACGCCTGTTCCAACGCCTGTATCGCCGCACGCTGCGGCGATGGCATCAAGCAGGGGGCCGAACAGTGCGACGATGGAAATAGTGTCGACAATGACGCTTGCACCAATGCGTGTGCTGTTCCCCGTTGCGGAGACATGATTATCCAGACCAATGAAGAGTGTGATGATGGCAATCAGAGTGATGCCGATGCCTGTTCCAATGCCTGTATCGCCGCCCGTTGCGGGGATGGTGTCATCCAGCCTCCGGAACAGTGCGACGACGGGAATACTGTCGAAAACGATGCCTGTTCCACGGCGTGTGTTTCCGCACGCTGCGGGGATAGCGTCCTCCAGGTTTTCGAACAGTGCGATGACGGCAACGTTGCGAAAGGCGACGGGTGTTCCGACCGCTGCTTCACCGAGACGGATCTGAGCGTATTGCAAGGAAATATGTATCGCACGGACCGCAGCGGATTCGGCATCCTGACGTTGGCTGTGTTCAATAACAGGGATACAACGGCGCAAAATGTAGTTTTCCGGGCGTCCGGATTCGGAACGGATGACTTCATACTTACGGCTCCGCAAGGATGCCGGGGGGGCGGACGTGCGATCAGTTGCATCATCGAAGAACTCCGCGGGAGAGACCGGCGGATCTTCAAAGTTCCCGTTCAACTCTCCTCTCGGTATGTCTGCAACCAACGCGGGCCTTCGCTCTATATTTCCGTCTTGCAGGCCAACGGCGATGTCAATCCGCAGGATAACATCCAATTGGCACAAGTCGTTCGCGACTGCACGTTCCGCTCATCGTCTTCCTCGTTCCTCTCCTCTGTTTCTTCCGTCTCTTCCGCCTCCTCGCTGTCGTCCATCTCCTCCACATCCTCCTCTGAACAACGTTCTTCGCTGACCTCCTCAGTTTCCTCGTCATCGTCGGCCGTTTCATCGGTTTCCTCGCTGGCGTCGCAGGCTTCCTCCGACGAGAGTTCCAGTGCGCCCGACGTGTCTTCTGCGTCATCCGCCCAGTCCTCCTTCCACCCCGCCGCATCATCGAGCGAGAGTTCACAGTCCGTTTCTCTTTCTTCCAGCTCTGTGTCGAGTGCCAGGGTCTTTTCCTCTTTGTCGTCCCGTATCAGCACACCGCCCGCGGCCTGCGGCAATGCCGTCCGCGAAGGGGTGGAGGAGTGTGATGACGGAAATACCGTCGACGGAGACGCTTGCTCCAAGCAGTGTAAGAACGAAGTACACCTGACGGTGACCCTGACCGGATCGGTGACTCCATTCAAGGGAACGACGCAGACGTACAGCGGCATCGTCCGCAACGATGGACCCGCTGCAGCGAATGTCGTCACCGTGAAAATCGAAATGCCCTCGGCGATTCTGTTTGTTCAGAACGACAAGCTCTCCAACTGCACGCTCACGGATTCCATTTTCGGACGTGGCGCGGTCTGTTCGATGGGTATGCTGGCCCCGGGGGCAGCCGCCGCCTTCGCGTTCGACGTCACTTTTCCAAAGGGATATTACGATCGGGAGGGAATCATCAAGGTCACTGCCAATACCACTTCCCAGAGCCTTCCGCCCTGGTCCACGTACTCCAAAGACTTGCGGCTCTCCGTCAAATCCTGCGGTAACGGCATGACAGAAACGGACTGGCAGGAACAGTGTGACGATGGCAATGCCATCGACGGCGATACCTGCTCGAAACAGTGCAAGAACGAAGTGCGCCTGGCCGTGACCCTGACGGGATCCCTGACACCGATGAAGGGATCGACCCAGACGTACCGCGGCATTGTCCGCAACGACGGACCGGCCATCGCGCATGGCGTAGGCATTCGCATCAAAATTCCGACGACATTTGCATTCGCGCCGGTACTGGGCCCCGTCAATTGCACCGTGGGCGGTTCTTCCTACGAGCGCTTCGCAACTTGCCCACTGGACTCTTTGAACCCGGGAGCGTCCACTTCTTTCGCCTTCGATGTGATTGTCCCCACTCCCTACG
>JAUSKD010000024.1 GCA_030647195.1 Candidatus Peribacter sp.
GCACAGGTCTACGCGGAATACCCTTCGCTGTATGCCACCTGCCACGCCCATGCAGCGGCGGCCCTGCGAGCAGAAGTGCAGCGACCCGCACCCGTCGCAACGGAGGCCCCGAACCCCGCTCCAACACCCGCAGGCAGAGGAGAAAAACCCGCAGCTCCTGCAAAACCGGCGAAACCGGCACCGAAACCCGCGGGAAAACCCGCCACCAAACCCGCCGTTACCGGAGAGATTGGTCTTGCCGGGGAACCGGGTGGCTTTGACTTCAGCCCTGTAGACACGCCGGACGCTGCCGCGCCGACTGGGATGGATGATATCGACTTTCAAATAGAAAAGGAGCCTGTCGACGAGGATCTGGAACGTCTGCTGGGACTCAGGACCGATGACGAGAAACCCAAGAAGCCCGGCCGCGTGGATCCGTCAAAGCCGAAGCGCTGAGCAGCCACACCGTGTACGCAACGGCGCTGTCCTCCCATGCATGGAGGAAGAGTGAGGCAATGCTGATTCCCAGGAACGCGAGAAACATTGCCGAACCCGGTTCCCTATTTCCCGAGTTCCCTATTTCCCGAGTTCCCAGTCGGCGTAGTACCAGCACAATGAGTGCCACGAACAGAAGGAATCCGAGAACACCCATCTCAATCCCGATCTGCAGGTACCAGTTTTCGGGCAGGAACGGACAGCGGCACACGTGATCCGCCGGCTGCACCTGTGTGGAACCGAGGAAGACGCAGAGCCGCGGCGTCGTTTTCGCCCACGAAGGATCATCCTGCGGGCGCAGGAAAACACACGTCTCGCTCACGCGGTTACTGGCCGGACCCGCAGCACCAAGTCCCTCGCCCAGAGGATGATTGATCATGCGTCCCATCGCCTGCAGCGGCCGGGTGAGATGCCCGCGCGAGGAGGAGAGGCGAAAGAAGATCGAAGGGAAGGCCAGTGACGCAACAATGGCAACAGCCACCACGATCAGCACGGCTCCCGCGGCCACGCCCTTGAGGTACCGGCGCGGAACGCTCTTCAGGATCGTCACCAATGCCATCACGAATGCTGCAATCCATGCCGTGCGGGAGAACGTGAGGAACAGCGCAGTGACGACAACCAAGCTAAGAGCTGATAGCTGATAGCTGATAGATTTTCGCGAGGAAAATTTCACCATCGCTACACTCAGAGGAATAAGCAGCCACAATCCGAATTGGTTGGGTCCGCTCATCGTGGACTGGATGCGTCGAAGCCCCGTATCACTGACCTGCTGAAACGCCGCCACCGGCCCGTCGGCAAAGTAGAGGGAATGCGCGGGGGAATAACCAAGCCAGAGGAAGAACCGCATCGGCAAAAACGCCGTCAGGATGCCATACGCGGAAACAATAACGCCGATGCCAAGAAGAACCTTAAAAGCCATCCGCTGAAACGCTTCCGACCACTGCACACGACGAGCAACCAGAAAAGCAACGAGTGGAATGAAGTCGTAGCGGAACCCAAGGAGAGCGAGTTTCACATCGCGGTGAGTCGCGGCGGTCACGAAAATACCCGCAAGCAGGAGAGCAAGGATGAGGCCATCCAGCACATCCATGCGGAAACGCCGTGACCGGATCACCTCCACGACAGCGATGCACAGAATCACCGCCAGAAAAGCTTCTTTCCATAGCGCGAGCACGGCGAGCGGTGCATGACCTTTGCCTGTGAGGAGCTTCGTCCCCGCAGTCACCAAGAGCGCATGCAGCGGCAGGAGAGCGAGGAAAACTAGGGTGAGCCGTTCGCGGAGAGATTGGATCATGCGGAGAGCTGCAAGTGTCACACTGAGCGTAGTCGAAGTGCTCTGCGAGTGAAACAATGTCACGAGCTAAAGTGGTTCGACAACGCTCACCATGACATTGTTTCACATCTTCAGCCTTTCTTCATCCGACCGAAAGACCTCGCCCGTCTTGAGCACTTTTTCCACGGCATCGATGCAGGTGGCACTCACATTCTTGCCATAGAGCTTGGGCGCTTTCTTCATGTCTTGATTGTCCCACGCAAACTCGATCATCTTCTGGATGGTTTTGGAATCGACCGGCGGCGCAATCAAATTGCCTCCTGCCATAGCGGATTCGCTGCGATCGGATCCGAACCGGAGCGTGACGCATGGAATCCCCATGGCATTCATCTCTTCCTGCATGGAACCCGAGTCGGTGGCACACACCGAAGCCCTGGTCATGGCCGCCATGACATCCACGTACTCGGCCCACACGGGCGAGTAGAGGAAATTCTTGTGCTTCTTGGTGAGAGCCTCGACTTCTTTCTTGAGTCCCATCCGCTCGAATGCGCGCTCCGTCTGCGTCATCGTGATCAGCAGTACATTGCGGCCTTCTTGCACCATCGAAACCATCGCGTCGTAGATCGCCTTGAACCTGCGGTCCGACCCGCAGTTCTCTCTGCGGTGGATGCAGAAACGCACGAAATCGCCGTCTGCGAGCATGGGATAGTGATCGAAAATTTTCGATTGATCGATGCGCGCCTTCGCCTCTTCGATGGCATCCACCACCGAATTGCCCACGACGAAGATCCGGTCAGAGGGGAAACCTTCCGAGAGCATGAATTCCCGGTCGAGCTCGACGGGAGCCAGATGGACGCCCGTCGCCGCCTCGCTGCAGCGCGTGTTGAACTGCTCGGGATACGGCTCCAGGCTCCCCCGCTCCCAGTTCTTGCGGTCCATCAGGTACTTCCTCCACGCATTCATGTCTTTGTCGTTCCCTTTCCCGAGTTCCCAAGTTCCCCACTTCCCGTAATCCGGCGTCAGCGTCCGGATTCCCGCTTCCACGTGCACCGCTGCAAACCCGTGACTGAATCCCGCGTTGCTCGCGGCCATCGCGGTGGTCGTGTCGCCGTGCACATAGGGAAGCACAACCTTCCCCTTCTCTTTCAGCTCCCCAATGATAAAGCCGAGCCGTCCGATGATCTGGCTGACGATCTCATGCATCACGCCACGCACGTTCAAATTGAAATCCGGCTCGACCCCGTACTCTTTGAGCATGCCGCCGCTCAGGTTTTCGCTGTAGTGCTGACCCGTGTGCCCGAGCAGGACTAAGTGCCCGCGCTTCTTCAACTCGAAATACAGCGGCAGCTGCTTGATGATGTCCGGCTTGGTCGCAATGAGGATCAGGTGCACATGCTTCGAAGGATGTTTGGCCACCTCATCGAAGAATCGCTTGGAACGGTAGGTGATCTCCTGCATACGCTCCGTAGCATAGCGGGGGAGCCTTCTTCGCACTACACCCGGCCCTCTTTCACGCTCTTCTCGGTCAGAGAGGCGCCCTGCGTGACGATTCCCTCGACTGCAATGATGTCCTTCTTCATGAGCTTCTCCCCTTCAAACGTGTAAACGTACGGCGTGCAGAGGCCGATTTCGAGCGCGGCGGCGGACTCGGGAGTGAGCTTGTCCAGGTACTTGATGATGGGACGCAGACTGTTGCCGTGCGCCGCCACGAGGACGGTCTCTCCCTGCGCAACATGCGGGAATATCTTGTCGAGAAAGTACGGAAGCGTGCGCGTTTCGCAATCCTCCATGCTCTCGCCCTTGGGGGGTCGAGTGCCGTAACTGCGGCGCCAGAGTTGCACCTGTTCCTTTCCAAACTTTGCCGCGGTCTCCGCCTTGTTGAGGCCCTGCAGATCCCCGTAGTGCCGTTCGTTGAGGGCCGTATCCGCCTCGATGGGAATCTGTGTCTGTTTCAGTGCTCCGAGCATGATCGAGAGTGTCTCGGTCGCCCGGTTGAGCTTGGACGTGAAGGCGCGATCAAACCGGTACGACGAGAGAGTGGCAGCAGCCGTGGCGGCATCGGCGCGTCCCCGGTCTGTCAGGGGAATATCGGTCCATCCCGTGAAGCGGTTTTCGAGGTTCCACTGCGACTGGCCGTGACGGATGAGGATCAGCACACCCATGTCGCCAGCCTAGCAGAGACCCTTGCACTATGCAGCGTGAGGCGGTGTACAATCCCCCACACATGGACTTTAACCGCGTCTCCTCCTTCCGGTTCTTCCACACCATCGGGTGGGCCGTGCTCCTGTGCGCGCTGATCGTCGGCATCGCAGCCACCCTCGGCCGTGCGACATTGAACCTGAAGGCCGCCCTCACCGACAAGCCCGACATCGCCATCTATCTGCTCCTGCCCGAAGAAGAGATCGGCCGCACCATGCTCCTCCGCGAAAAGGATAACGAGCGCGATTACCTGGCCGAGACGAAAGATGGCCCCAAGCTGGTGCGCTTAAAGAGAGGTGACAAGCAGTGGTTCGTCGTGGAAGTGCAGAAATTGAGAGAATAGGGGTATTGGGATCACGGAAGCTTCTATCGTTCCGAAGTAGCTGTAAGCTGTGAGCTGTTAGCTTAAAGCCTTTGTCTTAGAGCTTATGTCTCCGCCTCGTATTTTCCTCCTCGGCGCTCCCTTAGACCCCGTCACTCAAACGGAGGCTCTCGCAATGATCCGTGGATTTCTACAGGGGGAAAAACAAAGACACGTCATGACCCCCAACAACGAAATGCTGGTGGAAGCGACACACCATGAAAACTTTCGGCAGCTCTTGAACGGCACTGACCTGAACATTCCCGATTCCACGGGACTTCTCTGGATGGCACGGCTCACGGGGCAGCGTCTTCCGGAACGTGTGACGGGCGTGGATACCGTCACAGCACTGTGCGCATCACTCACGGAAGAGACACCTGTATTTCTATTGGGCGCGAAGCCGGGAATCGCGGAAGCCGCAGCTGCGGCACTGTTCAGGAAGAATCCGCATTTGAAAGTCGTCGACTGCTTTGCGGGCAGTCCGCGCGAAGAGGATGCCGTCACCATCGTGAACATGATCCGCGCAGCCGCCCCGCGCCTGCTATTGGTGGCCTTCGGCGCCCCGGCGCAGGACCTCTGGATCGCAAAGTACCTGAAAGAATTCCCATCCGTCCGCGTCGCAATCGGCGTCGGCGGGACCTTCGATTTCCTCGCCGGAAAAGTGAAACGCGCTCCCGGATTCATGCGCTCAATCGGCCTCGAATGGCTCTGGAGGCTGATCAGAGAACCCCGCCGCATCGGCAGAATCTGGAGGGCGGTGGTGGTGTTTCCACTGCTCGTGCTCCGTTACGGCAAAAATGCCCCTCATTGAAAAGAGAAAAACAAACACAAACAGAACCGGCTGGAAGGGAGGGACCGGAGGGGAGGGAAACCCGCAGGTTTCCCGCCCAGCTTGGGTTAGGAGGGTGCCGGGGGTGTCAGGGGGCTGAGGGAACCGAACAAGGTTCCTTAAGCCCCCTGACAAAAGAAACCGATTCATACCTCATTCAGCATGGGAACAGCCTCCCTCTTTGTCGCTACAAAGGTGGAAAATCCAATTCGCTTCAACAGCCTCCCCTCGCTATAGTGACCACCCATGCGCAGAACCACTCTTCTCCTCGCAAGTTGCGGCCTGCTGCTCGCAGCCTGCACCCTTCCTATTCCATCCGGTCAGCAACAAAGCTCTGCCGCATCTTCGTCGAACGTGAGCTCCGAGGAAACTCAGGTACAGGGGGAAGAAATCGGCGAGGGCATGCCCCTCACCGAGGAACGCACCGAAACAGGGGCACTGGCGGAACACATGCTGTCCACCGGGGTATTGGAAGTCGGCAAGCGTGAGGCTCCTCTCACGCTCCTGATGTTCACGGAACATCACTGCAGCTACTGCCGCCAGTTCCTGTTCGAGATTTTTCCCCGGCTCAAGACGGATTTTCTGGAGACCGGGACGCTGAAATTGCAAATCGCCATGCTCCCGCTGCAGAAGTATCAGGCAAGTAATGATGCTTCGCTCGGATTCATCTGCAGCGCCGCACAGGGGAAAGGCCTCGTGATGCACGACACGCTCTTCCGCAATCCCAACAAGTCCAAAGCAGCCATCCTCTCGTACGCGGTGGACCTCAAGCTCGATACCGCCCTGCTGGATGACTGCATGAAGAGCGCCCGGACAAAGGCGATGCTGGAAGGCCAGCAAACCTGGGCACAGAGTTTGGGCGTGGACGTGGTCCCTGCGTTCTTCCTCAATGGCGAGAAGTTCCTCGGGCTCCCCTACTACCCCGACCTCAAGGGCAGAATCGCAGAAACGCTGAAAAAATTGAACGAGCAGTGAGCACCTTGCCCAATGCCCTGCAGAGGACTAGGGTGCGTCACCATGGAACGAAGCGAGATGCCTGATGAAGCATCCAAACGGAACGACGCTCATGAGGCAGAACATGATCTCCGGTGGATTCACCAACTCCACACCCAGTATCGAAGAGGCGACAAGCCCGGTGTGGGATTCCCGATACGGGACTGGGAACGGTTTAAGGAATGGTGGCTGGGATTGCCTCCCGACAGCCGGACAGTACTGCTATGCGACTACATGCGCGATGCCGGCCTCATCTGATCACGCGAACAATTTTCGTCTTTTGTGTCTGTCCGCGCAAAATTTCGACGTGCGATTTCGGCACTGCACATTCCTCCGCGAGAAAACGGATCAGCTCAGCATTGGCTCTGCCGTCCTCCGGAACCGCGGCGACATCAACCTTCAGCGTGCCATCTGCAAGCGCGCCTTTCACTTTCGTCCGCGCCGCGCCGGCATGGACCCGGACGGAGAATGTCACTGCTCCTTCCCGTTGAAGCGTTGAGCGAAACGTGGTGAACACAGGAACAGTGTACGACAAAAAATCCCACAGGCACGTACGTCCTGTGGGGGCTTGGGATTTCCTTCGTCTAAGGGGAGCTTCACAGGAACCGCCTGTGCAGCCTGACCCGTCGCAGCCCGTTCAGAGCCTTCGCCAACTTTCTGGAAATGGTCTGCGGGTGCAGACGCCGGCTCGATCGCTCGAGACGCGGTATCTGCACGACCGGGACCGAAATGCCGAAGTGGCGCTGGTCCGAAACGACGATGTTGCGCATGGCACACACCCTCCGTTGAGAAGAAAGACCACAAGTGGCACTACGCTAGCACTTCTGCTCTTGCTGCTGCGAAGAATCAGAGAGTATTTCCCTTTCTCCACCTCTCGATTTCCTGACAGTGAAAACCCCATTCAATGATCCGATTGCGTCCGGCGCTGCTCCACGCGATCGATGGAGGTACGAATTTCTTGGAACACGTCACAGATTCTATCGTCAATCTGAGTTAGAAATGCACCCAGCGGCGCGTTTTCCGAAACATATCCCATAAGCCGCATCGTGGAAACCAGCCGTTGCGCCGCACTCGCAATCCCGTGATACCAGATGAGAATGGCCTGTTCCTCTGGAACACGGGAAAAGACGGTAAAAGCTTGTGTCCGAGCCATGGATGCGTACCCGAGAATGGCAGAAAGCTCGGGATGTCCTGAAAATTCATCGGCCAATTTCTGCAGATCTTCTGTTAATCCAAGCTGGATCGCCACGGAGAAAAAGTAGGCGAAGAGTCGATTCCCGATTTCATGAAAAGATTCATATTGTCCGCCCACGACCTGAAGAAAGTCCGGCTCGTTCGGATTGCCCATGCTGTTAATTTAACATTCTATTTTAAACTGTCAATTCTCCACTGCTGAATCTTGGAGTGATTTCCCGAGAGGAGCACATCCGGAACCCTGAGACTTTTGAATTCCTCCGGCCGCGTGTAGTGGGGATACTCCTTCTTGCGCTTGAGAGAAGCCGAAAAGCTCTCTTCTGCCGCCGACTCCTCTTTGCCGAGTACGCCGGGGATCTGCCGCGCGATGGCATCAATGAGCACCATGGCAGGGAGCTCGCCCCCCGTGAGCACGTAATCGCCGATCGAAACCTCTTCATCAATCCACCCGCCGTCGATGATCCTCTGGTCGATGCCCTCGTAGTGTCCGCAGAGCAGGATCAGCCACTCCCGTTTGGCGAGCCGCTCCACCTTGGCCTGTTTAAGCTTTTTTCCGCGCGGGGAAAAATAGATCCTCCACGGTTTTCCTTTCTTTCTTTTCTGTCCTTTCTTTCCTTTCTCACCTTCCTGAACAACAGCCTCCAGCGCCGGCACGATCACATCAGCCCGCATCACCATCCCCACTCCCCCGCCGTACGGCGAATCATCCACCTGGTGGTACGTGCCGAGCCCGAATGTGCGCAGATCGTGGAAGTGAATATCGAGAAGCTTCGCCTCCTGCGCACGTGCAAGAATGCTCTCGGTCAGAGGACCCGTGAACATGCCCGGAAACAAAGTCAGAATGTCGATACGCATGGACGGGAGTGTAGCACCGGGCACGGCTGTGCATTCACTACTTTCGCGCGATGAAGGTGCTCCCTCCCCGCGATGTCTCCGCTCCTTTGACTCGCTCGCTCTTCGGGAAAGGACGCCCGGTCTGCTCTTTTTTCGGCAATTCATTGAGCACCACCTTGAACCGCTGGTACAGCGCTGGATTCCCATCCTTGTCCTCTACCCCCTCCTGCTGCGCTTCCCAACTCAATGCCTCGGTATACGCATCGCGCAAACCGTAGAGACGACTCTCCTCCCCGGAGGAAATTTTGCTGCCCGCTCGCACACATGCCTCTGCATCACAGAGAAACAGATTGCTCAGTGCCTCAAGGTCTGGAGAGGAAAGATATCCCCACTCCGATTCTTCCTGCCCGGTGCCGACATCTTCGTCTGACGATTCGCCTGCACTCGGATCCAAACGTCTGTCACCCAGCACACGTTCAAAACGTGCGATGAGAATGTCGCCACCCTGCCGCTGTCCGACGGCATGCAGGTACGAAACCCGCAGATGGCGCACAATATCGAGGACAGTCTCCGGCAATCGCCCTTTCTCGGCGAACTCCACTTCGATTCCCGCCAGGATCTGATCGCAGTTCTTCCCCACGAAGCCGGCAAGTGTGGGATCAGAGATCGCCCCCGTTTCCCGGGCAACTATTACCCCCGGCGTGGTACCCGCTATGAACACCCGATCCTGATTTGTTGGCTTCTCCATAAGGAAAATTGAGGCCACAGTCTCGGCGCAATAGACAAGGCAGTCAAGCGAACACTCATTCAAATGCCTTGAGCCAACGGCTCGTATCCACGATCTTCACCTCCTGAACCGACGTTGTCGTCACCCCCTCGCGAGGCTTGAGCCGCTCATGGAACGCGGGCACATCCTCCGTCTGATAGAGAATGCCCGTGGCCACGCGGTTTTGGGTATCCACGGCCAGTGCACGGGCCTTCTCGAAGTTTTTGGGATCGTGTCCTTCCGTAGCGGCATCATAGCAGTGCTGCATCAGCCACTCGTGCGTGGCGAACTTGTTGTAGGTGGGACACGCCTGCAGCATATCGACATACGCGAACCCGCGGTGGCGGATGGCTGCCTGCAGAATTTTGGACATCTGCGCGATATCGCCGCTCCATCCGCGCGCCACAAACGTGGGCTGAAGGGAGAAGATGAAATCCATGCTGTTCAGTGTTGTCTCAGGGATGCCGTTGGGCGAGGAATTCATCTTCTGGTCCTGCCACGTCAGCGCGCTCGCCTGCCCCGTGGTAAGGCCGTAATTCGCATTGTTGTGCATGACGAACGTGAAGCGATAATTGCTGCGCACGGCATGCACGAGGTGCCCGACGCCCTCAGAGAAACTGGCTCCGTCTCCGCCGAACGCGATCACGGGGATCGTGGGATTCGCCAGCGCGGCACCGGCGGCCAGCGGCAGCACCCGGCCGTGGAGCCCGTGAAAGCGGTATCCGCCGATCTTGTCGGACATGTTGCCGTGGCAGCCCACGTCGTAGCACAGCAGCACCTGCCAGGGCCAAATATGGAGATCGACAAGCGCGCTTCTGGCGGCTGTCCAGATGCCATAATCGCCGCAGCCGTCGCACCAGGTGCACGGATTCTGCGACGCGAAGTCCTGCATGGAAGAGCCTGCCCGTCCGTAGCTCCGAGCGGAGTCGAGGGGCGAAGGCGGGCCGGCGGAAGCGTCTGATTTCATCATGACTGTGGAGCGGAAAGAAGGCCGTCACGCAGCTCTTCGTAGAAGAACGGCCGTCCGTCGAATTTCAGAATCTTCTGCGTCACGTCCCGGCCGCTCGCGAGTTTGAGAAGCGAGCTCAGCTGCCCTCCGTGGTTGCACTCGACGAAGATCGTGCGCTTGGCCGTGCGTGACAGCATCTCGAAGCTCTCTGTCTTGAGCGGCCAGAGATACTGATAGTGCAGGTACCCGATGCTGCGCTTCGCTAATGGCTCGCTCTCGAGCACGTCGAGGATGATGCCGCGGTTCGAGCCCCAGCTCACGATCAGCGTTTCGGGATTCTTGGGCCCGACGTACAGCGGCTCGGGCAGGGCGGCCTTGAGGGCGGCCATCTTCTTCAGCCGCTTCTCCATCTGCCGGCGCGCATTCTCCGCATCTTCGATCACCGATCCGTCCGGACCGTGCTCGTCCCCCTGTGCGCAGAAGGTCGCAGCCTCGCTCCCGGGGAGCCAGCGCTTCGAAACGCCGTCGGGAGCGGCGGGATCGTAGCGGTCGATGGACTTGAGTTGCGAGAGCTCCCTGGGATCCGTGACGAGAGACCCGCGCTTCAGCTTCGCTCTGGTCTGATCGAAAGCCGGCTGCGTGAAGAGCGCCTCGGCCGTCTGTTTGTCCGTGAGCACGATCACCGGAATCTGGAATTCCTCCGCGAAGTTGAACGCCTCCGGCATCAGATCGAAGCAATCCTGAGCGTCACTCACGGCCATCACCAGCCTCGCAAATTCGCCGTGCCCGGCTCCGACTGCTAGCAGCAGGTCTCCCTGCGCCGTCCAGGTGGGCAATGCGGTGCCGGGACCCGGCCGCTGCGCGAGAATGAAGACGGCGGGCGTCTCGGTAATGCCGGTGAGCGAGAGCGTCTCCGTCATGAGGTCGAATCCCCCGCCGCTCGTTGCGGTGACGGCGCGCGTTCCCATATGCATGGCGCCCACCATCATCTGCGCCGCCGTGATTTCGTCCTCCGCCTGCTTCACGGCCATGCCGGTTTCATTCTGCATGTCGGCGATGAAGGTCAGCAGGGGCGAGGAAGGCGTCATGGGATACCCCGCGTAGACGCGGCACCCCGCATGGATGATCCCCAGCCCCATCGCCTGGCTGCCCGTGAGGAGCATGTGGTTCTTCCACTTGGGATCGGGCCTGGGGAGCGACAGCGTGGTACCGGGCGCGATCACCTTGCATGCGGCGAACCCCTCGGCGATGCAGGCGAAATTGAGATCGAGCAGATCCTTCTTGTGACCGAACTGCTCGCGCACCAGCTCGTGCAGCTGCTCCTCGGGTTGCCCCAAGAGCGACCACACCACCGCGGTGATCAACACGTTCCCCAGAATGGACTTGGCCTTGAGCTTTTTGAGGATCGCATCGGTGGGCAGCTCGATCACGCGTATGCCCTGCTCTTTGATGAACGCCTGATCGTCGGCATTCTTGAATTTCCACTGCGGCGTCTGGTGGAGCAGGATGCCGCCTTTCCTCAGGTCACGCAGATTCTTCTCGATGCCGTGATGATTGAACGTCACGACGATATCGACATGCATGGCGGAGCTGCGCACGTCCTCCCCACTGACATCGAGCTGGTAACTCGAATGCCCGCCCTTGATCAGGGACATGTACTCGCGATAGCCGAACACGCAGTAACCGCTGCGCTTGAGCCCCTTCGCACACATCTCGCCCACGGAATTCACCCCCTGACCTTGGGCGCCAACAATCTTGAGAGAAACTCTCGTCATGGCAAAAAAGAAAGATAGCACCTGCGTGTCATGGTGAGCGTAGCCCGCCCGGCCGTTAGCCGGTACGGACGGGTCGAACCATGACCCTGCGCGCCTGCCTCGGCGGAGCGAAGCGGAGACGGGCCGACGATTTTGATGGCGAGTGCGCTCATGCGACGAGAGACGGAATTTTGGCGAGCAGTTTCGCGGCCCACTTGGTCACTTTTTCCTCCTGACCGTACGGTTCATTCACAACGACGAAGGATTCCGCCACCTGCCCGTTGTGCTGCGTCACGAATTGCATCAAGTGCTCCATAGCACGTGCAGTGTAGTAGTAGCGGTCATCCCCCAGTGCAATCACCCCGCACGGCTTCTGCTGCAGGTCGCACTCCTTCGCCCGATCTTTGAGCAGCACATACATATGCGGATTCAATTGCCCTTCGGTTCCCCCGGTATTCCACGTGCCGGATGCGAGCAGCAGCGCGTCACCGCGAAGCAGATCCGCCGCCTGTGCGCTCTCCGCACGCTGCTTCTCGACCGTCAGTGTGGGTGCGGATGCGCGGAGCGCGGCGATGAGCGTATCAACCACATACTCCGTGTGGCCGGTGGAGGTGGAGTAGAGAACGTGCAGAACCGCCACAGTGCAGGGGAAACAGATGTGCAGTGTAGCGGCTCTTCCCCGTTCGTGGAACGGAAAGACCGGATGTTTTGAAATGCGTTGACGCGTACATGATTGAGAAGAGAATGACACCATGGAAACAGCAACCCGCACATCACCGGCAGACACGTTCATGGAACAACTGCATGGGGATCCGAAGATGGTCGAAGCTCTGTCAAGGCAGGGCATCGTGATCCAGTCGGCAATGGGCAAGGATGTGACGGCTGATTTCTGGCAGGGCTCCGAGGAGGAAGTACTGGCCTCGCTCGAACGCATGAGTGCGCAATCCGGGGCGGATGTGCATTTCACGCTGCGCGCACGGGGTTGATCCCGATGAGACCCTGAAGAAGGCACCAATATGCAGACGTACCGGCAGAACCATCCTTTTTCTTGCTGAAAGGACTTCCTTCGGATAGGCTCACGAATACTCCTATGAAGCTCAACAAACTCTTCCATTCGGCCATACAACACGGTATTGATGCAGATCCCCGCGGCCGCATGGCGATCGAGAAGATCTTAAAGAAGCAGAAGGAACGCGCGGCGAAGCTGGAGGGAGCGGAAAAAGAGTACTTCGACGAAGAGAGACTGTGGAACCCCTTCTCGGACAGCCGGATCATCGCGGGAACCGGAGAGGAGGACATCAAGACCCTCATGGTCGGCATCGATATCGAGACGGAGGAGGTGCTGCTGGCCGACCGGCTCCGCGAGCGCGGCCACAAAATCGACGCCCTCATGCTCCACCACCCCGAAGGCCGGGCGCTCGGCGACCTGGAGAAGGTCATGCCCATGCAGGTCGACGTGTTGGCACTCGTGGGCGTGCCGGTGAACCAGAGCGAGAACTACCTGCGCCCCCGCATGGACCGCGTGGCGCGCGCCGTACATGCCGACAACCTCTTCTCCACGGAACGCGTGGCCGAGCTTCTCGAATTCCCCGCCTTCAACACGCACACGCCCGCCGACAATCAGGTGTGGAGATTTATGGAGAAGACGATCTGCAATAAAGAGTATGACGATCTGGGCGAGATCATCACCGCTTTACTCGAGATTCCGGAGTTCAAGTACTACGCCAAGAAAGGCGTGCCGCCGATCATCGCGAACGGCAGCAAAGGAAGCCGCCCCGGCAAGATCGTGGCCACGGAATTCACCGGAGGGACCAACGGTCCCGAGGAATTTTTGGAGGCGCAGGCCGCTGCCGGCGTCGGCACCATCCTCTCGATGCACGTCACGGAAAAGACGCTGGAGAAAGCCAAAGAGAAGCATGTGAACATGATCCAGTGCAGCCACATGGCCTCCGACACGATCGGCATGAACCTGCTCTTGGACCTCCTCTGCAGAGAAGAGAAAAACCTGAAGACGATCGACGTCGCCGGGTTCGTGCGGATGAAACGAAAATAAGGGGTACGGGAAATGTATGAAGGGATAAGGAAGGGCACAGAGGACACGACAAAGTTTTCCTATTCCCATAATACTTACCCCTTACCCCTTATTTCACTCCTGCCGTCTTCAGCACTGCATCAAACACTTTCGGTTCATGAATCGCCAGCTCCGACAGCACTTTACGATCAAGAGCGATTTTCTTTTTGAGAATCTGACCCATCACCGTCGAGTACTTGAGCCCGCGCTCCCGGAATGCGGCACTCAACCGTATGATCCAGAGTGCCCGGAAATCACGCTTCTTGCGACGGCGATCCTTGTACGCGTGCTGCCCGGCCTTCATCACCGCCTGCTGTGCGATCACGAACGTCGTACGACGCATGCCGCGGTAGCCCTTGGCGAGCTTGCGGATCTTCGCATGACGGCGGTGCCGAACGATACCTCGTTTTACACGCATGGGAGCTTAGGCGTAGGGGGCAAGGGAAGAGAGCATGCGCTGATGGACCCCACTCACGATGAGCGTGCGCTGCAGAGACTTCTGGCGCTTGCTCTTCTGCTGCAGTAAGTGGCCGCGGCCACGCCGTTTGAGGGCGATTCTGCCTTTGCCAGTGCGGAAAACACGCTTCTTGGCGCCGCTGTGGGATTTGAGCTTGGGCATTGAACGTAAGGGACTCGAAGTACGCGAAAACAGGAAAGACGGCGAAGTGTAGCAGGGTAAGGGGATCCCTTTCAAAGAGAAATGGTCAATTTTCCCGAGAAAAACACTGAAGGCAGAACGCCCAAACCCAGTTCCCTAGTTCCCTACTTCCCTCATTTCCCTCTCGCACATCATCCCGAGTGCTTAGCCCGGAGGATGACATGAAACATCGGTCCCTGCTGCTTCAAATCCTGTTCCACCTCCGCGCTGTCCTTGAGTCCCTCCACGATGGCCAATAGCTTGGCTTTGGCGTAATCCTTGTTTCCAAGCTCCCGGCCACGGAGCCGCACGACGAACTTCACCAGGTGTCGCTCTTTGAAGAACTCTTTCGCACGTTCCATCAGACGCTCGATATCGTGTTTATCGGTACGGAAGCCGAACCGCAGCATCTTCACCTCCGTCTGCTTACTATGCACACGCTGCTTGCGTTCCTTCTTGCGCAGTTGATACAGGTACTGCCCGAAATCCCCGATCTTCACCACGGGCGGATCGGCCTTGGGCGAAACCTCGATCACATCCGCTTCCTGGGCCTTCGCCTCCTGCAGGACCTCGGCAAACGGACGCACCTGCGCCCCATCGGGCCCGACCAGCAGCACATTGGTCGCGCGAATCTCGTCATTGATACGCGGCCGCTTCTCCTGGCGGGGAGGGATGTACGGTCCGCGACGTCGTTTCTGCAAAGGAAAAAGGAGGGAAGAAAACGAGAGAAGCCTAGGTCAAGCGAAGAGCAGCGGCAAGTGTATTGCCCCTGAGATCGGGTAGAGCCCCGTCAGCTCGTGCGGCGGACCAGCGAAAGCGACAGGGTCAGACGGTACCAGTCCGGAGAAGATCCCGGCTTCAATTCGATGCGCTCGATCGCCAGGAATTCCATCGGCCAGAGGTGCGTACGCTGCATGGCCGGTCCCATCGGACCCTGAAAGAATTCTTTTGCGTCCTTCAGAAGGGATGAGTCGGTGGCCTCTTTGAACGCACTCAGAAACCCTTCGCTCTGGAGGGAGCGTTTGAGTTGCTCCTCCACCGGACGCGGCTCCCCGGCATAGCGGAACAGGTCGGTGGAGAAGAATTGTTCCAGCATGACGATGCCCGCCGGATTCTCCTCTTCCGTGGCGCGGATGAGAGCGTTCTTTTCCGCTGTGGTGAGCGCATCGCCCACCGTCACCAGTCCCGCCAGACGCACGAAGGCCAGCACGCGCTTGAGTCCGTCGGAACGCGCGGAGAGTTGGAAATTGAGAGGGATGGCGGCCATTCCGTCGCCGCGCGGCTGCTCCTTGCCGACCTCGATCGGCGAGAGGGATCCGATGGCGCCCTGCCCCTCCAGAGTGCTGCGGAGCAGTTCGAGTGTTGCCAGTGCTTTGGGCACGTCCGCCTCTAGCGGCAGCACCGAGACCCGCACGCGTTCCAGCTGCGAACCGGTCTTGAGCGCGGCATCCAACTCGGTCACCTCCACCTGTTCCTTGATCAGTGCGAGCCGCCGCTCCAGAGAGGGCAGCGTCGCCAGAAGGGGCAACGCCGTCTCGCGCACGGTTTTCACCTCCTGGATGTGCGCGGTAAGCAGCGGTACAGCGACCGAAAGGGAGAAGACGCTCACGAATGCGAGGACGAGCGACGAGCCGAAGATCGAACGAAGCAGGCGCATCTAAGAAAAGTGGATGCGAATGGTAAAGGGCGAGTGGAAGCCGATTTTCTCGTCGCGCTCGCGGGTGAATGACGGAAAATCCACGCGCTCGATCCCCGGCATCGCCCGCACGGCTTCCACGTACTTTGCAACAACCGCCATGCTCTGCAATCCCACATTGCGCACATCACCCGTCAACACCACAGAGTCACGCTCGTAGCTGATCGACAGCAGCAGCACTGCCTGCGGTTGCTCCGGCAGGAACGTGCGTGCCACATTCTGCAGCTGCTCATGGAAGGCAAGGAGGGACGGCTGCGACATTTTTTCCTGCACGAGAACGCCGTAGGGCGAGTGATCCAGCGGCAGAATGAGCGCCGTGCGCTTCTCTTCCATCTTTTTGGTCTCGTCCTGCACCCCCTGTACGTAGGCCTGCAGCGCCGAAGGATCCTGCGGGACGCCGTGCAATTCCACGCGGATGAAGCGGGGCAGCAGCAGATACCACGACAGTACGAGCAGCAGCAGAAGCACGACCGAGAAGAGCGCGAATGGAAAGAGCACCCGTCGCAAAACCTCCCGGGGACCCGGCATTTCAATCCTCAATTTCCCGGTGATCGCTGCAGGAATATTTGTCATATGTTTTCCTTATATTATAGCCAAAATGAGGTGTTTTGACCATACCGGTGAATTTGATGAATTTCTATTCTATGGTTTGGAAACTTTCAGCATGACTGCCAGCCAGACGCTCAAAGCTGACAGCTAATAGCTATCAGCTTCCAAAAGGCACTAACCAAATCACACCCGCATGCGCTATGCTTCCGCCGTACCTCCTCCCCCCTTCCACCGTGGAAGATCTCCTGCAGAAACTGAAAGTGCTCTCGTCTGCCATCGCCACGGGGAAGGACTCTCTTTGAGGCGCGGAAGATTCCCCAGCGCATTCAGGAACTGATGACGCTCACGTCCGGGCAGGATATTTGGAATGATCAGAAACGCGCGCAGGCCATGTTTGCGGAATTGAAAGTCCTCAAGAAACAGTGGGAACCCGTGAAGAATTTCGCCGAGGAAGCCACGGCACTGCTTGAGATGGTGGAAGCGGCGTCGGAAGAGGAGCAGGGTGCGCTCGCTCCCGATGTCGATCGCCTGGAAAAAGAGTGGATAACGATTGAGACGCAGCTCTACCTCAGCGGTGAATTCGATGCGCAGAGCTGCTACCTCACCGTCAGCGGCGGAGCGGGCGGCACCGAGGCGCAGGACTGGGCGGCGATGCTCATGCGCATGTACCTGCGCTACTGCGAGCGGCAGAAGTGGAAGACGAGCATCGTCGAAAAAACCGACGGTCAGGAGGCCGGCATCAAAACCGCCACCATCCATGTCGAAGGCGAATTCGCCTACGGCAACCTGAAGTGTGAGAAGGGAACGCACCGCTTAGTCCGCCTCTCGCCCTTCAATGCCAAGAACCTGCGGCAGACCAGCTTCGCGCTCGTGGAGGTCCTGCCGGAGCTGCCGGAATCCACGGAAGTGGACATCAATCCCGGGGATCTGAGGATCGATACCTACAGGAGCGGCGGCGCGGGAGGGCAGAACGTCAACAAGGTTGAATCCGCCATCCGCATCACGCACATTCCTTCCGGGATCGTCGTCGCATGCCAGACGGAACGCAGCCAGCTCCAGAATCGCGCGCAGGCCATGAGTATTCTGCGCGCAAAACTGCTCGAGAAGGAACGCAAGGAACAGGCGGAGGCCAAGTCGGAATTGAAGGGCGCACGCCAGAGCGCCGACTTCGGTCAGCAGATCCGCAGTTACGTCCTGCACCCCTACCAGATGGTGAAGGATCTGCGAACGGATGTGGAGACGAGTAATACGACCGGCGTGCTGGACGGGGACATTCAGCCATTCATCGATGCCGAGCTGAAGCGTGAAACGAAAAAATAAGCAGGGCTGTGTTCCTGCTGACTTGAAAAAAAGGTGCCCCTTGCGAGGCACCCTTGATTCGAAAGAAAAACAGGATCAAAGGTCGCAGGCGCGGACCGTCTTGCGGCCGTTCTCCTGGGCGCGCTTGGCGGCCTTCTTGAGAGCGTCCTCGAGGTACTTGCTGGCAGCATCCGCGAGATCGCCGGCCGTCATCATGTCGGCAGCCTTGAGAAGCTCCTTGACCTTGGAAGCAACGACGTAGCTCATGAAATAGGGGGGAAAAAATAAGGAACGGGGTGATTCTACGCATGCCCGTTTGCCCCCTGCAAGTGGAAAAATGCGTCTTTTAGGCAAATTCTCTTAAAATATTCAATTGACCGCTATGGAGTTCCTCTGCACAACAACCCCATGTCGATTGCGATAAACTTGATCGTATTGCCCAATAGTGCATAAATCTGTGAAACTACGCGTTTGGTAAAGGCCATTGGTTCCATGCACGAAACGGGAAAATCGGCCTAAAGCCCGGAACAGCCAAATTCGCAAGCAAAACACCCGGCAACGCTCATCCCATCGACACATTCCGCATCGTCTTGAGAAGCCTTGGCCGCACGCAGCGTACAGTTTTTCAACGCGTCTTTCTCCTGTGCAAGTCCGAGACACACTGTGAACGGGTCACGCGTGTCTACGGCAAAATCCCCCTGCGGCACGGACATCCGCACAATGTGAGTGACGGGAGAGACGGCAGGGATCAATCCCCAGAGACGCTGACCGAGAAACCCGACAATGATGATCAATCCAAGGATAGGCACAATGATCGGAAATGTCCGAACGCCCGCCGGATGTGGATCCCGGAGTTTCACCCGCACGCAGGCGGCATTCACGAACGCGTAGACGATGAGCACCGTGAAGCTGGTCAGCTCTGCCAGAGAAACAAGCGGAAGCCAGAGGGCGAATACGAGACCGAGAAATGCAATGAATACGGTCGAAACAAGCGGAGTGTGCAGCGTGGGATGCACCCGGCTGAAGATGCCCGGAAGCCACCGCTGCTTGCTCAGCCCGTAGAGAATTCTCGATCCCAAAATGATTTGCACGAGGATACCGTTCGCGATGGCGAAGAGCCCGATGAAGGTGATGACGATGGGCGAGGATCCGGTTGTACGCTCATAGATGAGTGCGAGGGGCGCATCGGATACTGTGAGTTCCTGCACGGAAAGGCTCATGATGGAAACCACGGCGATGATGCAGTAGAGGCTCGTGGAAATGAGGATCGCCAGCAGGATCCCCAGGGGAAGATTGCGGTGCGGATCCTTCACCTCCTCCGCAATATTCGCCATGTCTTCGAAACCGATGAAGGCATAGAACGCGATGAAAGCGCCTGCGAGTATCCCGGACCAAATGGCCCCGTCCACCGGCGGAACAAATTCGGCCACGCGCGCAGGAAGCGTCAGCAGTCCATGACGCCCGACCCAGATGATCAGCAGAAGACCGAAGATCTCGATGAGAGTGAACAGCGAAGCCGCGAACGCAGATTCTTTGATGCCGCGGATGGCAAATGCCGTCGCGATGAGTACCGCCACCGTGATCGTAAGCGCGCGTGACACGGGAATGAATACTTCCAGGTAGCCGACGAAGGCATTGGTGAGAACGCCGATGGAAATGATGGCTGAAAAGGTGACGAGAAGGCCGATGATTGTGGAAAGCGCACGGATGCCGAATGCTTTCGATGTATAAATCGCCTCTCCACCGCTCTTCGGGTATCGCGCCGAAAGTTCCGCGTACGAAAATCCCGTGAGGGCGGCGAGGATGGCAGCGACGATGAATGCGACCGGCGAGAAGAGTCCGGCTTCTCCGGCCACCTTGCCAACGAGTGAGTAGATCCCCGCACCGAGGATGGATCCGAGACCGTAGAACGTGAAGAGCGGAAGCGTGAGCCGGCGCTGAAGCTGTGCAGACATGGGGACCAGAGAACAGAATAGACAGACTTGCCGCAGAAGAACATGGCAGAAAAATTGCACACGCACTCCCTTCCGTCAGCTACAATCGAAACGCTGGAGAGGTGGCCGAGTGGTCGAAGGCGCCCCGCACCTTCTCTCTCCTGTAGGGTGGGATGGCCGAGTGGTCGAAGGCGCGCGACTCGAAATCGCGTAACCCCCACAAAGGGGTTCCAGGGTTCGAATCCCTGTCCCACCGCCACGACAATAATGGCGGGATGTGAGCAACGAAGGTGCGGGGCAGCCCAGTTTCCACACCCACAATCTCTCGCAATGAGCCGAAGGACACTGCACACAAAACAAGAATGCTAAGTGAAGTTGTCAGATTGTTAATTGTTGACAATCGAAAAAACCATACAGTAGTTAACGATCAGGTCCCCGCCGGATGAAGCTATTGGGTGGCCGGATGCAAAGTAGGATCGGCACGCCCGAGTCTTGATTTCCGGCATGAAAAGGGTAACCTGTACAAGATTTGAATATATGTCTTTGTAAATTAAGAATGACTCGTTAAAAAAAAGGAAACGTGAGCTTTCCCCCACCCGCATGGAGCCTCCACTGGCACCATCCCTATCCTCCCCCGTTCGCGTCTCCACCATCGCTTCTGGCGCCCTTCATCTGCCGCCACATGCCCTCGCGCGGATGTTTGCGAGACCGCAAGGACTCACGGTTGAGGGTGTGCGCGCACGCATGCGCCACCTGACGCTCAAAGACCAGGCAACCATCAATGACTACCTGACAAAATATCCCCCGAGCGTGTGCGAGCTCTCGTTCGCAAACCTCCTCCACTGGAATTCGACCTATCCGCACTATTTGGAGAAAGCCTCGCCACACTGCTTCTGCGAGGTCGACGAACATCTCTTGATCGGTTTCTACGACGCAAAGGGCCGCCTGAAGCTCTATCAGCCCATCGGACCCACGCCCGAGAGGATCATCAGACAATTGAATGCGGGCAGATTGCCCGTGGAATGGACCTGTGTCGAAGAATCCATCGCCATCAAAGCGGAAACCGGTGACTGCATCATCGCCTCGGACCGCGATAACAGCGATTACATTTACCTCCTGGACGAGTTACGCACGCTCAAGGGAAAGAAATTTCACAGGAAACGCACCTACATCAATCACTGCCTCGACTTTCAGCCAACGGTCATTCCGCTCACGGGTTCCATGGCCGAATCGTGCCTGGCCGTGAATAGAAAGTGGCTCGAATGCAAAGAAAATCCGCATGACACCGATACCACGGCCCTGGAAGTCGCACTCCAGAATTTCGACGCATTCAGGCTCTTCGGCATCGGAGTGCTCATCAATGGAGCACTGGAATCATTCGCCATCGGAGAGCCGTTGAACGCAACGATGTTCGTGTCGCACTTCCTCAAGGCAAACTACGCCTTCTCCGGACTCTTTCAGTACACCTCATTCGCATTCGCGAACGCCATTCCCTCTCCGTTCACGCACCTCAATAAAGAGCAGGATCTCGGCATCGAGGGTTTGCGCATATCCAAGGAAGGCTGGTGCCCGGCAGCGATGGTGCGGAAGTACACCATCCATAATCCCGCGTGGAAAACGCCTGCCTCACCCGCCCCCCTCGAAGCAGTGAAGCAGGGGCCCACCGGAGTGTGATGACAGAGAAAGAACCCTCTCGCTACACTGAAGGGGCCATGATCCTCCCCGCCATTGTCGCCCGCCGTGCCTGCCGCAGCTTCAAACCGGATGCGGTCCCTCCCCAGCTGATCGAAGAGTTGATCAAGGCTGCCCAATTCGCACCCACCGCCCATAATCGTCGCTCCGTGGAATGCATTGTCGTGACGGACCAGAAGACGAAACAGGCGATCCATGATGCCCTCGTGCCGCAGGATTTCGTGGCCCAGGCGCCCGTGATCATCGTCCCCGTTTCGGATACCAAGATCGCGAGCAAGCCGCGCGAGGATCTTTCGCTTGCGACGGAAAATATCTGGCTGCAGGCGACTCATCTGCAATTGGGATGCGTGTGGAAGCACGTGCATGACGAGAAGGAGCTTCAAAAGATCCGCTCCCTGCTGAATATCCCGGAGCACTGCCTGGTCATCAATGTGATCCCCATCGGCTTCCCGGCGGAGATGCCGCCGCCGCACACCGATGCGGAGTTTGATACGAAGAGGATCCATAATGAGCAATGGTGAAACCAGTGATAAACTGCGGAACATGTCTCTCGCGAGAGCATTGATCATCGGCTCACTTGTGGGATTGTTCTTCGCCATCGTGAATTTTTTCCTTCTTGGAATCCCAGGGACAGCGGTGGGATACGAGATTTTACCGGGTATCTGGAATCAGTTTGAATATCCGGGCTGCGGAGAGAGCTGCTGGGGAGGCAGTATCTTCAATGGTTCCATCCTTTTGTTCTGTCTGTCCCTCCTCTTCTTCGTCCTGGCCGCTGCACTCTCTAAAATAGTGAAAGACTTCAGAAACCCTTGAATCCTCATCTCGGGCGAGAAGCCAATGCACGCCGATGCGGAGTTTGATCCGAAGAAGATCCACCGGGAGAAGTGGTGAAAGGGAAAAACCTACATGAACAAAACCGAATGGAAAGGAGGGACCGGAGGGGAGGAAAACCCGCAGGTTTGCCTCCCAGTTTGGGTTAGGAGGGTAAAGGGGGTGTCGGGGGGCTTAGGGAACCGAACAAGGTGCCCTAGCCCCCTGACGAAAGAAACAGATTCATACGAACATCAACGAGGGAATGACCCCTGTGTCACACCTGACAAAGAAAGGACTGATTCGCGTTCGTTCACGTTTGTTTGTTGGATGCGATACACTTCTCTTATGAACTTCCCCGTGGAACTCCCCCCGCAGATGCTCGCTCTCGCCGCCGAGCTCAAAATACTCCCCGAAGATATCGACGAATTCTTCACGCGCGGCAGCGGCCACGGTGGGCAGAAGATCAACAAGACCGCGAGCTGCGTGGAGCTGACGCACCGCCCATCCGGAACAGTGGTCCGCGTGCAGCGCTTCCGCGAGCAGCACTTAAATCGCATTGAGGCCTACAAGCTGCTGATTGGAAAATTGGAGGAGCAGATCAAAGGAGCCGAGTCGAAGCGCCAGCAGGAAATCTTCAAGGTCCGAAAGCAAAAGCAGCGTCGCTCACGAAAGGCCAAAGAGAAGATGCTGCAGCAGAAACACCACCGCGGCGGCCTGAAAGAGCAACGACAAAACGCACTCCATGCTTCATTGGAGGAACTGGGGCATTAAACGGCCTTGCCGGCCTGCAACCTCTTCGCGAGCGTGCGCAGGTAACTTGCGGCCACCTTGATCGTGCGGTACTGGCCCGTAGCGGGATCGAAGACACGCTTCTTCTGGATGTTCGCCTTGTAGGTGCGGCGGGTGTGCCGCATGGAGTGGCTTCGGGTGTTGCCGAATGCTGTCTGCTTGCCGGTTTTGACGCATCGCCGTGCCATTGCCCGCAAAGAGTACTGAATGATCGCGGGAGGCGCAAATGCTTTCCTCCCCTTTTGCGCTAAACTGAGGGCATGCTCGGAAGCTTCCTGAATCCGCCGTTCCTGATCGCCATCCTCATCGCGATCTCTGTGCACGAGGCGTCGCACGGCTGGATGGCGGCACGGTTGGGCGATCCCACGGCATACAATGCCGGCAGGCTCACCTTGAATCCCATCGCGCACATCGATCTGATGGGCGCACTGATGTTCCTCGTGGTCGGATTCGGCTGGGCGAAACCCGTGCCGGTGAACCCCATGTACTTCCATCGTCCCCGGCGGGATACCGCCTTGGTCTCGCTCGCGGGACCGCTCAGCAATCTACTGCTGGGGAGCCTGTCCTTCTTCGGACTCATCCTGCTCCTGCACGGGCAGGTGAGCGGATCGGCGTTCGGGCTCCTGTCGGTGGGCGGGGACCGGCCGGTGATTGTGCAGTTGCTGCTGCAGATTCTCGGCAGCTCCGTCTTCATCAATTTGGGACTCATGGCGTTCAATCTGCTGCCGATCGCACCCCTTGATGGCTCGAAAATCCTGCACATCTTCATTCCGCTCAAGTACGAGGATCAGTACGAAACCTTCATGCAGCGCGGCCCGATGATTCTGCTCATCTTGATCCTCGCCGGCGTCTTCCTGAATATTCCGATCCTTTCGACGTGGGTCTTTGGCATCGTGAACGCGGTGCTGCATGCACTCCTCTTCATCGCATCACCGCTCCTCTGACATCCACGGACGCGGATCGGGTGGAAGGGACGCAGGCCGCGTACGGGGAATAATTTCGCCGGACCCGCGCCTGAGGACCGCAAACACACTCACGCCGTGCCGGTACGGTTTTCCGCCATGCCACGCGCGCAAAATTCTCTTCGACTCGCCCGCAAAGATCCGATACAGGAGCGCGTTGACGGGAGCAGAGGGCAACGACAGATCCGTCTGCCCCGGCCCGAGTGCCTTGCCCCGGAAACGACTGAAGAGACGCGAGAGTTTTGCGATCGGGTACAGGCGCGCATTGAGCGCGGAACACACGCACTCTTCCACGGGCAGCCCTTCCCAGAGCATGCGGAACCGCGGCAGACTGTAGCGGCGCTCGTGCTCGAATCCGCGGTCATGCGGACCCCACAATTCCGGATCACCGGGTGCGGCGATGAACAGGTAGGCGCCGCTCTTCATGCCCGCGAGCAATTGCGACACCAGTGCAAAATCATCCTGCACGTGCTCGAGGACATCGAGAAAGAGCACGGCATCGGCTTTTTGAAGGAGATCGCGGCAATCCTGCGGAGCGTACCCGTGCCGGAATTCAATGTTGGGAAAACGCTGTTGCGCAAACGTGACGGCATCGAGGGAGGGATCAATGCCAACGCACGTGTAGAGATCCCTGAAGGCAGCCGTGTTCCCCCCCGTCCCGCACCCGACATCGAGAATGAGACGATCTTTCGAAGGCGGCACCGCCCGCGTCAGGAGCGAGCGAAAGATCGCGCGGCGGCCGAGGAACCACCAGTGGCGCTCCTCGAGATCAGCATGAACCTGAAACTGCGGCAACTGCATTATGCGGCGCGGGAAGGCCCGAGAATCCGCTCCATGCGGGCATCCCACGACGTGTGGGCAAGCAATGCTTTGCGCTTCTCTTCATTCATCTTCGGATGCTCCAGAGCCTCCGCAATGGCCCGGGCAAGCGCGGGAGCATCGCCGGGCGGACAGAAGTGCACGAGCGAAGCATCGATCACGCCCTTAAGCGGCGGCAGGTCGGCGCAGACCGTCGGCTTTCCGGCGGCGAGGTACTCGAAAATCTTTAAGGGGGAGGTGTCGCGCAGAAAGAACGGGTGCTGCGAGGGCGGCGCGGGATACACCCCTACATCGGCGGCGGCGAGCGCGGATGCGACACGGGCATTCTGCACGGGCCCCTCGAACCGCACGTCTGCGTCGCCGAGACCGAGTTTCTGTGCAATCGCCCGGTAGCGATCCACCTGATCGCGCGGGCCTCCGATGATCCAGCAGAGAATGCCCCGCTCGTTCTTCAGCAATGCGATTGCCATCAGAAGCTCCCTCACCCCCTTCTCAATCGTCCCCCGCGTGATGAGCGAGCCCACGTAGACCGCGATCTTGCGATCCATGGGAAGCCGCCATTCCTTCCGTGCATCCGCGGACGACGGCATCTGTGCAAAACGCTTCGGGTCCACACCGTCACCCTCCACCGTCAC
>JAUSKD010000006.1 GCA_030647195.1 Candidatus Peribacter sp.
GATGAGCTGTTCCAATTGAAGGCGGCTTGCCGAGAGAGCCAGGTACGCCTGGGTGACATCTGCCTGTGCGCTCGTGTGATCGAGTTCCGCGATCACTTGTCCTTTTTTGACAGAGTCCCCTTCTTTCACACTCACTTTTGCCACCGTTCCCTTTGTGTTGAATTTCAGCTGTTGCTCGTTGGCGAATGTGACTGTGCCTGTGGCTTTGACGGACGTGACGATATTCCTCCGTTCCACGAGTGTCAGATCATTGGTCACGGTTGATGTCTCGCTGCTACCATTGGCGAAGACGAAGTAGCTGCTTCCAAGTACAACCATGACGGCTATGCCCATGATGTAGCTGCGTATCCTGATGCCGTGTACGAATCCCTGCACGCGCTGCCACACACGCCGTGAGCGCGAGAGAGGGTTGATCGGAGCTTCGAGAGGCAGAGTACTTATGGACGTGTGGGGGGAGGCAGTGAAGAACCAGTGGTCGACAATGTTGAGCCGCTCCCCGGGCGCTTCTGTCCTGTCAGGGGGAACGGAATACCGTGCTCTTCGGCAAGGTCGCGCAGATTCTTACCACTCTTCAATGCCGTGCGAAGTTCCTCCTCCGTCATGCCGAGCTGCTCCGCAATCCCCTTCATGTTCTGTCCCATTCCGACACGTTGTCCCTGTTGCTGCCCTGTCCGGCCGCGCTGGATGACGGGGCCTTCGGGTGCCAAGAGTCGCATCACTCCCCCGAAGAGGAAGAGGATGATTGCGCCCGAGATGAGGCCGTAAACGAAGGAAGAAGGATGAAAGGTCTTCATAGAAGAATGTTGTCAATAATCTAAAATATTGTACCACAAACGATTATACTGTGTGATGGTTAAGAGGAGATTAAGGCCTGGTAGAGCGAATGCATACGCATGTTGGTGGCTTCTTAATCTCTCCTTAATCTTGCTGATCTACCCTCTTACCGTACTTCTTACACATTGCGCATTTTCATGCACATCCTCCTCATCGAAGACCAGCAGAAGCTGGCAGACAACATCCGGCAATTCCTTACGCTGGAGCACTACGCCGTGACGGTCGCGCACGATGGAAAAGAGGGGTTTGAAAAAGCCATGACGCAGGAGGTTGATCTGCTCATCCTCGATATCAATCTGCCGGGCATGGATGGTTACCTCATCTGTTCCATGCTCCGGAAGCAGAAAAAAGACATGCCGATCCTCATGCTCACCGCGCGGACCGGGCAGCAGGAGATTGTGCATGGGCTCAACTTGGGCGCGGATGACTACCTCGGCAAACCTTTTGACCTGGATGAGCTGCTTGCACGCGTACGTGCGCTGCTCCGGAGGCAGACAACTGAAAAGCAGCCGCACCTGACCGTGCGGTCCATCGTGCTCGATACGAACACGCATGAGGTGACGAAGGAGGAGAAGAAAATAAATCTCTCTCCCAAGGAGTATGCCCTTTTCGAATTCCTGCTCAGGAACAAAGGCATCGTGCAGGAGCGTCCGCGCATCATCGAGCACGTGTGGGGCGGGCGGGATGACCTGATGTTCTCGCAGACGGTGGATGTGCACGTGGCGTACCTGCGGCGTAAGCTGGGCAAAGACGTCATCGTGACCGTCCCAGGCAAGGGGTATCTGATTCCTGCCGATTGACCATGACGCACCACGCAGCGAATTTCCGGCGCATCTCTCTGCGCATTGCGCTGCAGTTCATGGGGTTCGTTTTTCTGCTGTTCATCGTCAACGGTTCGATTTTTCTCGCAGCCGATTTCGGCAATGTCCGGCGGATGGCCCGCGGCCGCCTTCTGCGCGATGCACAAATGGTTTTGAATCAGGCAGAGCAAGTCTTTCAGGGTGGCACACTCGCCCTTCCACCGCCCGTTGAGGAGCGCATGAGAATTTTGGATGCCGACGGTCAGGTGTTGCACGCGGGGTGGATCTTCTCTGACATCCCTTCATTCATGACGGAAGGCTACTCCACCATCGAAGTGCGCGAGGAGTCGTACACGGTGCTCACGATTCCGCTCGAATCGGACAACCGCGTGTACGGCTTCGCGCAGGTGGCCGGCATGGAGCGTCAGCCGATGCGGGATCTTCCGCTGCGGTGGGGACTGTACTTCTTCGTCAGCATTCTGGTGTCGGCGCTCACGTTCTTTGTCGGCCTTTTCTTCGCCCGTCGCAGCCTCAAGCCTGCAGAGCAGATGATGGAGCGGCTCGAGCAGTTTACGCAGGATGCCAGCCACGAGCTGAAAACGCCCCTTGCCGCGCTCTCATCCTCGCTCGATCTCGCCATGAAAAACGGGAAGTACCGCGAAGGCATCCAGTCGGCCAAGACGGATTTGAAGCAGGTGACGGTGCTCGTCGAACGGTTGCTCGAGCTCGCACGGCTGGACAAGTTCGTGCGCGAGGACGAACCCGTTGATCTAACGGCGCTCGTTGAAACTTCTGTCGAACGGTACCAGCCGATCGCGAAGGAAAAACACGTCACGATCGAGTGCACGCCTGATCAGGGTGTGACGGTGAACGGGGATGTGATTCTGATCCAGCAGGTTCTGGGCAATCTGATCACCAATGCCATCAAATTCAGCAAGTCGGCAGGCGGCCGGATCCATGTGCGCCTTTCGCCCAAATCACTTTCCGTCGAAGATGCCGGTGTCGGCATCGAAGCATCGGCCCTGCCGCACATCTTTGACCGCTTCTACCAGGTGGAGCAGTCGCGCGCGCTGGGAGGATTCGGCCTGGGTCTGGCGCTGGTGAAGCGCATCGTGGAGTTGCACGGCTGGACCATTTCGGCACGCAGCACCTTGGGCGAGGGCACCACATTCACGGTGCACTTCGACGCGTAGTCGCGTTCCCCGGTCCCTTAACGCTCTCTTAAGGCCTCTCCCCTACGATGGGCACATGTATTTCTTTTCCCATGTTCTCGTATGAAGAAATTTTCGTTCGGCACCATCATCGGCATCTCGTCACTCATCCTCGTACCGCTGCTCGCGTCGGCAGCATCGGCCTCTTCCGTGGGTGCAGAAAAGCCCGCGCGCGAGCGCCCCATCCCCTCGCAGGAATGCCTGCAGGCGCAGGTCGCTATGCAGGACCTCATGTCCTCGACCATGGAGCAAACGCAGGCCGCTCGCACGGCAGCCATGCAGGCTCACCGCGATGCGCTCACCGCTGCTGCGAAGATCGCGGATGACACGCAGCGTCAGGAGGCTCTGACGCAGGCACATGAGGCGTTCCGCACGGCCATGGAGAATTTCAGACCAGCGGAGTCCGATGCATTCACGGAAGCCCGGGACGCCGTGCGCACTGCGTGCGGAGACGCGGGTGGACGGGGCATGGGCTTGGGAATGGGTATGGGTATGGGAGGCGGATTTGGCGTCGGACACACGATGGGCGGCGGCAAGGGCATGGGCCGCGGCATGCATCAGGGCTGTCAGCAGTCATCTGCAGCCCAGCAGTAAAATCACTCTTGATGGAAGAGAGAGTAGAAGAGGCCGCCCACGAGGCGGCTTTTTCTTTGGCAAAGCTTTGGGCAGGGGGGATCCCGGGAGTGGTATTGGTCCCACATTACCCGTATGATTCCGGTACTGTCCTATGTTGAAAAAAATCATCCTGCTTGGTTCCGGCGAGCTCGGAAAAGAGCTCACGATCGCTTTGAAGCGCCTCGGGCAGACGGTCATTGCGGTCGATAGCTACGACGGGGCGCCGGCCATGCAGGTGGCCGATGGCAGAGAGGTCATCAGTATGCTGGATGGCGACGCGCTCGATCGCGTCATTGCGAAGCACGCTCCGGATATCATCATCCCCGAGATCGAGGCGATCCGCACCGAGCGGCTGTACGAACACGAGAAGCGAGGGGTCCATGTGGTGCCCAGTGCGCGGGCGGTGAATTTCACCATGAACCGCAAGGCGATCCGGGAGCTGGCAGCCAAGGAACTGAAACTCAAGACCGCGCAGTACGCCTATGCGACCACACCCGAAGAATTCCGCGCGGCAGTGACACAGATGGGTTTTCCCTGCGTCGTGAAACCGCTCATGTCCTCGTCCGGAAAGGGGCAATCGGTCGTGAAGGCGGAGAGCGATATCGAGAAGGCGTGGGAGTACGCGGTCACGAAGGGGCGTGGGGGCCTGCAGGAGGTCATCGTGGAGGAATTCATCCGCTTCGAGACCGAGATCACGCTGCTCACCGTGACGCAGAAGAACGGAAAGACGCTCTTCTGTCCGCCGATCGGCCACCGGCAGGAACGCGGCGACTACATGGAGAGCTGGGAGCCGGCCGCGATCAGCGCGGCACATCTCGCAGAGGCGCAGAAGATGGCTGATGCTGTCACCAGGGCCCTCACGGGGGCGGGAATCTGGGGCGTCGAATTCTTCCTGTCTGACAAAGAGGGCGTGTACTTCTCGGAGCTCTCGCCGCGTCCGCACGACACCGGCATGGTGACGCTCTCGGGGAGCCAGAATTTTACGGAGTTCGAGCTCCATGCGCGCGCCGTTCTCGGCCTTCCGATTTCGGAGATTACGCTGGAACGTTTGGGAGCGAGCGCCGTGATTCTGGCGACGAAGGAAAGCAAGACGATCAGGGACTATGCCGGCCTGGAGCAGGCGCTTTCGATTCCCAAAAGCGATGTGAGGATCTTCGGCAAGCCCTTCACCCGCGTCCACCGGAGGATGGGGGTAGCTTTGGCCCACGACGATCTGAAGACAGGTTCCATCGAGGAACTGCGCAAGAGGGCCAAAGAAATAGCGGACTGCGTTACGGTGGTCACGGATTGACGGGTATCTCTACACTTCGGACTTTCGCTTGGACTCCATATGCAAACACTTGCAGACTATGTGGTATGAGTGCCATGCGTGCATGCAACGCGCAGGATCTGTATCTGCTCATGGAGCACTTGGACAGAAGCGTGATTGTCCTTTCGCCCCATGCTGCGGCCGTCTTTCGCGAGAGGATGCAGCAGGTCCTCGGCACCTCTCAGCGCATCGGACTGGCCAATTCCCCCTGCGGATTCTTTTCAGGCGAAACCGTGGAAGAAATCGTGCGGCAGGCGACGGAGGTTTTTCGTTCTCTCCACCTGCCGGTCACCGTCGAACAACATTCGTCCCACTGGAGCGTGTATGTGGATGTTCCTCAGTGAGTGGCGGGACACTCCGAACGTGATGCGAATATTTCTCGAAGCCTTTTCGACGCATGGTGAAACGGTTGCCAGAACGAAAACTCCCCCCGGTCGGCAATTGCCAGTTGGGGGGAGTCAATTCTCTGAGAACGATTGGCTGAGACTCAGACCGGGAATCGCTTGGCAAATTCCGCGGCGAGCTGCCTGTAGAAGTAGGCCCGTTGGGGATCGGGATCGATCCTCGTGCCGGTGGGGCAGAGGTTCGAGGCGACGATGCCCAGGGCCCGTCCTGTGGCCTGCGTCATGCTCCAGATGGCCGAGCCGTATGCGACGCGGTTCACTTCGGGCGCCACCGAAACGGGGCAGCCCCAGATGTCCGCGGCCATCTTCGCCACGCCGGGTTTTGCGAACCCACCCGTGGCAACGATGTATGGCGGCTTCCCGAGGAACGCCACGCGACGATGGATATCCGTGAGAATCGAGCGCGTGAGGGCCGCGGCGATGTTCGCGCCTCCGGCGAAGTAGAGAATCTGATCACGGTCGTCGACAAACACGCACTCCGTTGGATCCGTCCACTGGGGATTGTCCACGCTCCTATTGAAGACATCCCAGGAAAGCCTGCTCGCCTCCATCACCCTCTGGACAAGCTTGCCGCACTTATCCGTCACGTACATGCCCATGTATGCATCCTTGCCGTTGCGAAGCACGTGGCAGGCGTACGTGGGATCATAGGTGGCGGCGTCCAAGTCCTGGTAGAACGTTCCTGAGCTACCGAGACTCAGTTTCACGCCGCCCGCCGTCAAGTCGGCAGCGATGTTGTCGCCGAACCCCATGTGGACGATGAGTTCGGGGGAGAGGGCGTGGCGCTCCACCCAGTACCTCCACAGACGGCCCAGTTCGGCTCCTGCGGGAATGATCTTCGGGAGGCGCGAGCCGAGTCCCTTCGGATAGCACTGTCGTAGAAGCATCTTGCTCCACTGCCTGCGTCGCAGATTCATCCCGAGCGTCATGCTCGCCTCATCCTCTCCGATACCCTGTCGCTGACCGGTGAGGAACGTGGCGCAGATGGAGGCCAACACATTGAATTCCTCCGTCTGCAGGAACGCGTCCGAATCCTCCTCGTGCAGACGCGTGGCTTGGGGAACGAGGAACCGGTGCGACACCTGCGGAGCCGATCCAGTGATCTGGGCATACCGGGCGGCGGGCAGGAAACGCAAAAACTTCTGGCACACCGCCTCGGAGGACGTATCCATCCAGCTCGTCGCCATGGGGGTGGAGAAGAGGCCATCCACCACATCAGATAGCAGACGACGGGGATCGCTTCCCACGTCCTGCAGGCTGATGCCCTTCGGACGGCGTTTCCACGCTCCCATGCCATGCTGCTGGAGGCTATAGACCATCCTCCTCCAGTGCTTGCGGTCGTACCCCTTCGCCTCAATTTCTCTCGTGACCGCATCGAACGAGACGTCGATGCCATCCGTGAGGAGGCCGTACGGGATCCGCACCGCACCGCCGTCCCCGCGGATGAAGCCGCCTTCCTGGAGCCTGTATTTGGCTCCGAAGGCTTCTTTCAGACTGATCGTCACGTCCGCTACCACCTCTCCGGTAGCCGCGTTCACGACGACGGTCTGTACTTTGTCCGTCGAGGAATCTGTCCCCGACACCAGGATCGGTTCGCTCATGATGAGCATCTCCTTGAAACAACTGTGACATGTCACTCCGCGAACGCACCATGCGTTCGCCATCCACTGCGTTTCGCGACACGCAGCGACGGAGTCAGGAAAATCTGAACCCATCGCTGCGGTCGCAAAAAATATAATCTCAGCCGTTGCTCTCAAAGAACGGCCTAGATTCAGTTCGAATCTAGCTTGTCATTTTACAATAAATCCCATGTATAGCAATTTCTTCGCAAGCCACACTGCGAGTCAATGTATTGATGAATGCTGGCGGGGCTGACGGGACTCGAACCCGCGACCTTCCGCGTGACAGGCGGACGCTCTAAACCAGCTGAGCTACAACCCCATGGATCGCTTCCGGAAACGTCTTCCGGCTGCCGACTTAAGGTACGTTTCTCTGCGTCTTGCTGCAAGCCTATCCGGGAACCTTTCTACGACAAGAAGTTGCCATGGACGGCCATTCTTGGTTGATCTCACCTGGCCCGCATTGTGCTCTCGCAGTCTTCGTTCCGGGTTGCTCGATAAACCAACATACTGTTGGTGTTTTTTGCCACTCAGAAGAACATACACATAATACTGACGCTCCTTACTGCGCATGATGAGTCAGAGAAATAACAGCTGAGCTACCCGCCCGAACGTACCGACGTTCGGTACGGGCGGGCAACCCCTTTTGCCGCGGGAACGCTACCGCAAGAAGCGGGGCAAGACAATGAGACTGGCACGGTTCTTGCAGCCACTGCAGCCGCAGAGCTTCTGCGGGGCATGGTACGATGGAGCGCATGCAATTCGGCTCTAATGCACTCATGACGGCCCTGGCCGCGTTCATTGCCCTCTCGATGCGGCAGCAACTTTTCCTGCCCACGGCGGGCCCCTCTTCAATACGTTCCCCGTCTTCCACCATGACATCTCAATCAGACACGACGGTGCCGGACTCACCCTGGCAGGTGCGACAGGTTGCCACTGCCCGCGGGACAGTACGGTTCGTCGAGGGTTTCGCCGGCCCGTACGGCCTTACCGTATTCTCAGACGGGACTCTCTACGTGATGGACGCGCTGCGCGGGCAGGTGGTCCGGTTTTCATCGTCACTGCAGCCGCTGGGAATACTCGATTCCAAGGCAGATCCATCGGAGTTCCTCCACTCCATCGCGCGCATTGCCGATGGAACACTGCTTCTCTCCGAACATCGCAAGGGATGGATCAGGCGGTACGCGGATGACGGGACGGTGCTCGGCTATTTCTTCGCGAGCCCTTCGGATCCCACACTCGCATTCGTCGGACCCGTGAATGTGTTCGTCGATGCGGCACGGAATATCTGGGTGACGGATTACCGTGCGCACCGCGTGTTGAAGTTCGATCCGCAGGGTGAGTTCATCGGTTGGATCGGGGCAAAAGCCGAAGGCGGCGTGACGAACGGATTTGCAGTGACGGGCATGGCACAGGAATCTTCCGCTCCCGGCGGATTCAATCAGCCGCACATGACGACGGTGAATCGTGCGGGTGAAATCTTCGTCGTGGACGTGGCCAACCACCGCGTGCAGAAATTCAACGCACAGGGAAAGTTTCTCGGCTGGATCGGCGCACGCACGGACGGCACCGTGACACAGGGCTGGGCCAAAGAGGGGGCATCGGCCCCCACCGGGGAGCCGGGAGGGTTCCAGCGTCCCACATCCGTGACGCTGTCCGAAGGAGCGTCACGCGCGGAGGATGTGCTGATCGTTGCGGATACCTCCAATAACCGCATCCAGAAGTTTCGGGCGTCGGACGGGCACTTTCTCGGCTGGATGGGCGAAAAGACCGATGGCACGGTGACGGACGGATGGGAGATGACGGGTAAAGCGCAGCCCGGGTCCAAGCCCGGCGCATTTATCGACCCTTTCGGCGCGCAGATCTGGAACGGGTTCCTGTATGTGGCCGACAGAGGCAACACGCGCATACAGATCATTCCGGTCGGGCAGTGATCAGATGAGCGGGTCAATCACTTCCTGCACCCGAGGTGCAGAAAATCCCCCTCTTTGGCGGTCGTCACCCGCGGATCGCGCGCCATGGCGAGACCGGCATTCTCTTCGACGGTGCGCCGGAGCACTTCTGTGTTCCCGATCGGCGCAAGGCCGGCGCGTTGTCGCTCTCTGTCCAGTGCAAGGAGCATGCGGGCCATTGCCACGTCCCCCGGATGCACTCCATCAATGAACTCGCAATCCGAAGAGCCGAAGGCGGCCGGGTCCGTAGCGTCCAGCAGGAAGACGCCCGTTGCCCGTATTTGTTTCTTGAGGTCATCAAAGATGCCGTAATGGGCCTGTTCCTGCTTCAGCGCATCGGCCACGGACTCAGCGAATGGCGGCAGCAGAACGATCACCTCGATATCCGCTTTGCGCAGCTTTTCGATGAGCTGCAGGAACGTCTGCATATGCCGGGGGTCCGCTTTATCTGCGAAGGTATAGCGGTCGACACCTGCTCTGATCTGTGCGGTCTCCCCGAAGGGATTTTCTTGCCTATCGGGTGCGTTGTCGGGATCCGGATCGATGAACGGGTACTGCGAACCGTCGGGGGCGAATCCGCTGCGTCGCTTCAGTGCCTGAATGCCGATGTTGCACCGCGTATCGCGCGCTGCGGGCCGAAGAATGGCGTGGATATAATCCGCCGGTGTGATTTTTCCCTCCTTGAGCCACAGGAAAGGCTTGAAGACGAAGTAGCCTTCGAACTGATGCAGAGGCTCTAGGCGGGGGTGGTAGGCGACAGGGGGAATGTACGAGCCGTTGAACCACCAGAAATCGATGCCGAAGATCACGATCTTTGGTTTATGCGGGCTGGCCAGAATCCCCTCCACCACATCCCGGCCTTCATTCAGGTTGGAGATGGTGTTGCTGAGGTTGTAGAAAGGCCGCACAAAGAACCGCTCACGCAGTTGCAGCATCCGCGATGAGCCGATCGTGATGATCCCGGGTTTGTGCAGGGCAAGCGCATCCATCTTGTAGCGGAACGTGTCCCCGTAGAGTGCGGTGCCGTAGAGGCAGAAGGTTTCGGGGTCCTGCTGCAGGGCGAGGATCTGCGGAATGGGAGTGAGCTCCCCTGCGTTCCTGAGAAAGAGATAATTGAGACCCAGCAGCAGGAACAGCGGCACGGCAAACAGAGACAGGAAGATCAGGTAGCGCCGTTCAGAACTGGAAGTAGATGAAGACATGTTCCTGGGCAAGGAAGAGGGTAGTGACGGCGATCACGGCCATCACGGTCGAACAGAGGGCAAAGAAAGCGGTGGGTTTCCAGCGCAGACGCAGGGTGAAAGGATCGGGTTGTTCCTCCGGGGTATCGGCGGGCAGGATTTCCTTCACGAAAGACTGCGTTGGGGGCGCGAACCAGACGATGACAGCCAGCGCTGCCAGCAGCTCCAGACAGCGTTTCCACGCGAAGGCGCTCCCCAGCAAGCTCATCCCGGTCGGGAAGGCAACGCCGTGGAGTCCTGCCATGCTCTGGAGCAGCGTCAGGGCGGCAGCAAAGTCAGTGGCGCGGAAGAACACCCAGCCCACGGTGACCAGGAAGAAGGTGAGCGGCACCGCGAACAGGCGAATGGGTACGGCCAGGACGCGCAGCAGCGGGTATTCCGCGACCATGAGCCAAACGCGGTGCAGGACCAATAACCCGCCGTGCCACGCACCCCACAGGACGAATGTCCAGCCGGCACCGTGCCAGAGCCCCCCGATGAGCATGGTGAGGAACAGGTTCAGCAGCGTGCGCACCGGTCCGCTGCGGCTCCCGCCCAAGGGAATGTAGAGATAGCTCATCAGGAACCGTGAGAGCGTCATGTGCCAGCGCTTCCAGAACTCGCGAATCGATGATGCACGGTACGGGGCGTTGAAGTTGATCGGGAGCCGGATGCCCAGCATCTGCGCGATGCCAATGGCCATGTCGGAGTAACCCGAAAAATCGAAGTACAGCTGGAACGAGTAGGCGATGACCCCCATCCACGCATCCGCAAGGCCGGGGGAGGTGCCCGCAGCCGCAGCATTGAAGACCAGGTTCGCGTAGGCGCCCACGGTGTCGGCGAGCAGGACTTTCTTGCAGAGTCCGATGATGAGGACCGTCAGGCCCACGGCCACATTCCGGCTGATGACCCCGGGTGCCTGCCTGAATTGCGGCAGGATCTCGGCATGGTGTGCGATGGGTCCGGCGAGGAGGTTCGGGAAGAAGGTGACGAAGAGCAGATAATTCAGCAGGTTACGTTCCCGCGTGATGCCGCGGTACGTATCGACGAGGTAGGCGATCTGCGTGAAGGTGAAGAACGAAATGCCGAGCGGCAGCATGATCGAAATCGCGGGGATCTGGCCCACGCCGAGTGACCGCAGCGTCTCTGCGAAAAATCCCAGGTACTTGAAATACCCGAGCAGCAGCACGTTGCCGGTAATGGCGAAGGCGAGCAGGGCCGGACGACGCCAGCGGATGAGCCCGAGCCCACAGAGGTAATTGAAGAGCGCCGATCCAAGCAGCACGACCAGGAAGACGGGCCTCCACCAGCCGTAGAAGACGAGGGACGCGACAATGAGTACCGGCACGACCAGCCGCAGCTTGCCCATGTACTGCAGCGCAAGAACGACGAGCAGCACGACCGGGAGGAAGCCGAATAGGAAAAGCGGCGAATCAAATGCCATGTGCGCTTTTGGCGGCCTGCAGATCATCTCCCCGCTCTTGGGCGAAGACAAGCCCGCCTTTGGCCAGGGATGCAAAAGTGTTCATTCCTTCTTGTATTCCCTCCGTGCCCGGGTAGCCTTTTCGCAACTTTTTCCCACTTCTCGCTATGCCGCAAGAATCTAGAGACGATGTGAACTATCTGGTCGTCGGAGAAGGGATTCTGAATAATACGGTTGGGATTCTCGATGTCGCAGGCAAAGGGGATGTTCCGGGTCTTCATGGGGGGAAAATAGTCTCACTCAGGGCGAAACAAGCGACGTGGGAACGGCTCAATCCCAGAATCCGGTCGGGGGAGTTTAAGAATACGGCTGCCATCTGGGCCGCTGCGCGTGAGGAGTTTGAGCGGACACTCCAGGATCCGGACGGCCCCGCAACGCACAGTGGTGAGGCATCGATGAGTGCGACAGGAGGCAATGGCCAGTCGACGAATCCTTTGCATTTGCCCGATGACGGAGAAGATATGCCGAAAACGCACAGGGGCGTTCTGCTCGGCGCCGAAGGTCCGAACGATTAATATGCGGATGCCTTGTGTGTTTCGAGGTATTCCACGTGATCAGCGCGGAATTTCGCAAGGCGCTCTTCAATATTTTCCGGAGTGAGTTGCACGCCGAAATCCGGTGGAATCGTACAGGGTTCTCTGCAGGTGCCGAAGATCCGGTCCAGGATCATTGTTCCCGTCACCTCCTTGAAGTGTGAGATATCAGAGAACCACGGTGTTTCATAGATATCTCCGCTGGCAGGCATCGGCACGAGCGTGATCGTGTTATAGCCGGAAAAATCCCAGAGGGCGGCCGTCTTTCCCTTCTTGCGAGCCACTTCCGCGAAGATGCGCACCAGATCGCGCTTCCACTTTTCCAGCGTATCTATGCCAATGCGGGATATTTCCTGTTCCTCATATGGGACGAAGAGAGGTGAAATGAAAAAGTGCATCTCGATATCGTGTTCGGCACCGAATTCCAGAATTTTTTTCAGTTCCTCCATCGGCTGCTTTTGCTCCTGTTTCGTTCCGTCTGCGTGCATTCCAAATTTCTTTTTGAGCGATTCGATGCTGCCGTAGTAGTTGAGATGTTGCGTCCAGGGGACCTGGAGGAATGCCATGACGCCTTCCTGAATGGTATCTGCAGAATAGAGCGTTCTGGCAACGTCTGTCACAATACTCAGATTGTAGCGGAACGGATGATTTGGTTCCGTCAGGTGGAGCAGGCGGTCAGGGCTGAATTGTGCGGGGATCGGATTTGTGACGTTCTCATGACTCATTTCCACGATGATTTTTTTGATGGGATGGATTGCCTGTGCGTGCTCAAGGAATTGGCGTTCCTCGGTAAACGTAGCCGAAGGGAGAACTATTTTCATCACGCGCAGGCCGCTCCATGCGGGATGGACCAGAGGAATGGTATCGGCGCGGGATGAGCCGAGCGTTAGGCCCTCCACCTTCATGCGCCGCAAGACGAATGCGATAGAAATGCGCGGTTGATTCCACCAGATGAAATTTCCATTTCTGTTCCCGAAAATGTAGGTGGGATCCATGGTCCACTGAAAGGCAGCCACCATGGCGAAGGGGAGGAGTACGCCGGCGAAAAAAGGCAGTTTCTTCATCAGAAGTTTCCGTAAATGAAGGCGACTCCCTGCGACAGGAAGGCTGCCGCGCAGACCCCAAGGCCTCCGATCATGAGCCCGCGGCCGAGGGAACGCAGCCCTGCGAAGCGTCCGGCTGAAGCCGTATCCGTGACCTGAGGCGCAATCGCGCCGGTGGGCTGAACGATGGCTGGCTCAGGTGTCTCATTGCCCGTGTATCCCAGCCACCGCTGCGTTGTGGGGAGGAACCAGACGATGATGAGCGGAACGATCAGCACGGCTGCAGCCGGCAGGAATTCACCGGCAGAGGGGGCGCGCAGAGGCATGCTGAACATGGCGCGAAGCATACGCATGGCTGCAGACAGATTTTCCGCCCGAAAGAACACCCACAGCACGGTGATGGTGAAGAAGGTCAGGGCCCGCCCGAACAGGCGTCCCACACTGCCCCCTGTCGCATCCGTTCCTCCCAGTTTTTTCTTGAGCGCCACCCAGGCGGTGTGGATGCACATGCACAGACCGTGCAGGGCTCCCCAGATCGCAAACGTCACGCCGGATCCGTGCCAGATTCCCACGAGGAACATGACGATGAGCAGATTGATCAGCTTCCGGAAGAATCCGCATCTGTTCCCCCCGAGAGGGATGTACACGTAATTGCGGAAGAACGAGCCGAGAGTGATGTGCCACCTGCGCCAAAACTCCGCAATAGTGACGGAGGTGTAGGGGCTGTTGAAGTTCATGGGGAGCGCAATGCCGAAGAAGAGGGCAATGCCGATCGCCATATCGGTGTATCCCGAAAAGTCGAAGTAGAGCTGCAGGCCGTAGGCGGTGGTTCCGAACCATGCCCGATAGAATGTCGGCACGGAACGCAGGGCGGATGCGAAGATCGGGGTGACGACGAGGGCGAGGTGATCGGCGATGACGACTTTTTTGAAGAGTCCGATGACGAGGAACGAGAGTCCCTGTATGAAACCGTCGCCAATCCGTACGCGCAGATTCTCCGGCGAGAGCTGGGGGAGCATGGCGGATGCGCGTGCGATCGGACCGGCAATCAGTTTGGGGAAGAAGAGGACGTACGTGCAGTAGTGCAGGATAGTCGGCTGCGTGATGTCGCCATTGGCCACCTCGATCAGGTAGGAGATTTGCGTGAAGGTGAAGAAGGAAATGGCGAAAGGCAGCACAAGGGTTTCTGCAGACGGAGGCAGCGTTTCCTGTGGAAGAAGCAGAGAGAGCGTCGGAATGTATTTGAAGAACGCCAGGAGGAGGATGTTGCCGGTGATGCTCACCGCGAGGAGGAGCTTTGTCGTAAGAGGGTGCTCAGTGGTGGAATTCTGATCAAGGAAGAAGCTCCATGAGTAGTTCCATACGAGCGATCCCAACAGGACGGGCAGAGCGTTAACATCCTGCAGTGCGTAGAACAAAACGGAGGCTGCCGTCAGTACAACCAGTGCACCTGAAACATGCAGACGTTTTACGCACACGAACGCCAGAAGCGTGAGTGGCAGGAAGACGAAGAGGAATCCGACTGAATGCAAAGCCATCAGAGTATTTTACCATATTTTTCACTGTTTTCCCACGGGGAAGTCATGGGTCTCTGGCGCGCCGGGCGCGGCTAACGTCAGCGGAGAAATCGCAACGCAGAGCCCTACATCGTCGGCTTCTTTTCGTGCCACTCCGTAGCCTGCTCGTAGGCATAGCCTGCACGCAAGATCACCTCTTCTCCCCATTGCGGTCCCAGTAATTGCATGCCGATCGGCAAATTCTCTTTCGAGAACCCACACGGGATCGAGAGACCCGGGATGCCGGCCAGGTTCACGGGTGCGGTAAAAATATCCTCCAGATACATCTGCACGGGATCACCCGTATGAGCACCGATCTTGAAGGCGGGCGTCGGCGCTACGGGGGCGAGCAGGCAATCCACCTGCTCGAATGCCTTCTCGAAGTCGCGCTTGATCAGCGTGCGCACTTTCTGTGCCTGCCGGTAGTACGCGTCGTAGTATCCGGCCGAGAGTGCGTAAGTACCGATCATGATGCGACGCTTTACTTCGTCGCCGAAGCCGCTTGAGCGCACGCGTTCGTAGTACTCGATCAGGCTGTCTCGTTCCGGGACGGTATGACCGAAGCGCACTCCGTCGTACCGGGCCATGTTCGAGCTCACCTCCGACGGAACGATGACGTAGTAGGTCGCGATGGCGTAGGGCGAGTGCGGCAGGCTCACATCCACAATCTTGGCGCCCAGTGAGGCATAGACTTTGGCCGCTTCGCGCACGGCAGTCTCCACCTGCGGGTCCATTCCCTTGATGAAGTATTCCTTTGGTAATCCGATCTTGAGTCCCTTCACGCCGCTCTTGAGTGTTTGTGTGTAGTCGGGAACCGGCATGTCGCCGGTGGTGGCATCGAGAGGATCCTTGCCCGCGATCGTGCCGAGGACGATCGCCGCATCCTCCACCGTCTTCGTGAGTACTCCGATGGAGTCGAGGGAACTCGCCATGCTCAGAACCCCGTAGCGGCTGGTGCGTCCATAGGTGACTTTCAGCCCTGTACATCCGCAAAAACCCGCAGGCTGGCGGATGCTTCCGCCCGTGTCCGTTCCCAGAGCGAACAGGCACTCATCCGCCGCTACGGCCGCTGCCGATCCGCCCGAAGATCCTCCCGCAACCCTCGTCTGATCCCACGGATTCTTCGTAACGCCGTAGCAGCTCGTTTCGGTAGAGGCCCCCATGGTGAATTCGTCGGTGTTCGTCTTGCCCATGCTTATGGCGTTTACAGTGTTGAGTCTTTTGGTGGTCGTGGAATCGAATGGCGGGACGAAGTCCTTATTTCGGAGAACATTCGAGCAGGCGGTGGTGGCAACACCCTCCTCGCAGAAGACATCTTTGGCCAGGTACGGGATGCCGGCCAGCGGATGGTCGAACGCCCCCTTCTTATCCGCTTTTTTGGCTTCCTCAAGGGCTCGGTCAAAATTTCGGTGCACCACCGCGTTGAGGGATTTATCCACGGATTCGATCCGCTCGATGCATGCGCGGGCAATCTCCACCGCCGAGAGCGACTTACTCTTCAGCCGTTCATGTGCCTGTGCAATGGTGAGGGCAGAAATCATCCGAGCGAGGAGGGGGTTTCGATCTGCTGATCCACGATGGGCAGGGGACTCGTCGCGAGCAGCGCCTCCGTCGTTGCGGGACGCTCGATGACGGTATCCGTTCGAGTGACATTGTCCAGTCCCGTGATCTGACTCATGGGTTCCACCCCTTTCGTATCCACTTCTTTCAGCTTCTCGATGTAGTCGAGAATTTGGGTCAGCTCGCGGCTGAATTTCGAAACCTCCTTGTCTGAAAGGGTGAGCCGTGCGAGCTTGGCAATATGCCGGACTTGGGTGGGCGAAAGGGACACGGGCGCGAGTATACAGGGAACAGTATTCAGTATTGAGGGAAGATGAAAAAAAAATGACACGATGTGCGTCTATCTCTGTTCCCTGCGCACTGCATACTTCATACTGCATACTACAATGAAGCTCCTCCACTTAAGCGGACGCAAAACATGCGACCATGTCCTGCGCAAGGGCACATCCTGGCGCGGCAAGGCCATGAACATCCGCTGGATGCCGGGGATTCCTGCAAGCACGAGACAGCGTCTCGGGGATCGTGCCCCGCAGGGTCTGTATATCGGCACATTCGCGCCTCTCTCCTTGAGCAAGCGTGCCGTAGAAAGGAACCGCATGCGTCGACGGTGCCGCGAGGCGCTGCGCATCACACTGCAGAAGGAAACCGCATTCCCGGCCTTTCAATTGTTAGTGTCGCCGCGTTCCTCTAGTCTTTCCTGCGACTTCACGGACATTCTCACCGATGTCCGCTCGTTCCTCACTCTCCTCCGCGCATGCCCGAAACCACCCGCAAAAGAAGCGCCGTCCTCGAATTCGCACTGATCTTCGCCATCGTGTACCTGGGGACACAGCTCGTGTTTCGGTTGTTCTTTCCGCAGTCCGCGGCTCCCAACGGAACCTCCGGCATCATCCTGAAGCCAGCCTCCGCCAACGTAAAGGAGGGGCATTATCCCGTGCTCACGCTCAAGAATACGACGACCCAGACGCTCGTTCTCCCCGACCGCTGCCCCATGCCGCCGGTAGAGGTCTTCTCGATTGCGGGTGAGGGAACAGGCGCGCAGCTGACGCCCCTTTCGACGACCGAGACTGCACTGCCGTGTGTCGCGCTGACGAAAGTCGATCCCGGAGCGCAGGTCTCGATCGATCTGGGACCGTGGAAGTATTCGCTCTTCGGCACGCTCGGAAAATACGAGGCAAGAGTACCCGCAGCAGCGAAGCTGGTTTCTGCTTCCGGAGCCACGGTCGAGCCCACCGGCACGCTGAGCGCGCAGGTGACCCTCGGCGAAGCCGGTCCGTTCACCAAGCTCTTCCGGGCTCTCATCACCAAGCCGTTCTTAAACTTCCTTATCTTCATTGCTTCCATTGCGCCCGGTCACAGCCTGGGGGTTTCGATCATCGTGCTGACACTGGTCGTGAAGTTCCTGCTCTTCATCCCCACACAGCACTCGCTGGAGGGCCAGAAGAAGATGCAGAAGGCCCAGCCGCTCCTCGATGAAATCCGGCGCAAGTACAAAGAGGACCCCAAGCGCATGCAGGAAGAGACGATGAAAATCTGGAAAGAGCACGGCATCAATCCGTTTCAGTCGTGCCTGCCGCTCCTGATTCAGATGCCGGTGCTCATCGGCGTGTTCTACGTGGTGCGCGACGGCTCGGTTCTCGCGCTCTCGCAGCACCTGATCTACCCCTTCTACCAGCACCTGGACTGGACGTTCGGCACGACGTTTTTAGGTTTGAATCTGCTCCAGTCCCATGCGTTCATTTTTGCGCCGCTTCTCGTCATTCTCCAGTTTATCCAGATGAAGCTGACGTTCGCGGCGGCGAAGAAAAAGCGCCAGCAGAACGGTGACAAGCCGAAGCCCGAAGCGGACAAGAGCCAGCAGATGCAGCAGCAGATGATGCTCTACGGATTGCCGCTAATGATCGGCGTCTTTGCCTTCCAGTTCCCCGCTGCCGTGTCGCTGTACTGGGGGGTCTCCACGCTCTTCGCCATCGGGCAGCAGATGGTGGTGAACCGCGAGAAGATCAAGCTGTGAGATTTGCGATTTGAAGATTTCAAAAATTTGTGATTTTGTTGTGGCGTTCCATTAATGCTCGGAACTTATTTTTGCTCTTACGTAAGAGCAAAATCACCATTCGTAAGAATGAATTTTGGAGTTGTGCTTTCGTCAATCACCGATGATCGCAACCATATTCTTATGGCAGATCTCCTATCACATCAACGAGCAGTTGCTCTTCAGGAACGATGCTTGCGTTATGCCTGTTGTGTGCGCTCATTCATTCGTTCATTGGCTCGGTACGGCGTCGATCGCGTAGACAATGAGCAGCTATGGCGCTCTTCAGGATCTATTGGTGCGAACTATATCGAGGCCAGAGAAGCAATGAGCAGGAAGGATTTTCTCTACCGTATTCGTTTGTCCAGAAAGGAAGCCCGTGAGTCTCTTTTTTGGTTGCATGTCATCCATCCGAGCCTTCATCGGAATGCTTTAGAAGCATGGAATGCAATAGTCACCGAAACCAACGAAATCATCAGCATCTTCACCGCAATTGCAAAAACAACTGAGAATAACAGCAGCCAGTTGGCACAAAATAAATCGCAAGTCGCAAATCGATAAATCGCAAATCCGTTATGCGATCGTGACCTCCCTGCACAGATACACATCTTGGATGGCGTGCAGGAGCTCCACTCCTTCATCCATGGGCTTCTGAAAGGCCTTGCGACCCGAAATGAGCCCCGTGCCACCGGCGCGCTTGTTGATCACCGCGGTCTTCACGGCCTGCGCCAGATCGTCCTTGCCCGAGGCGCCACCCGAATTGATAAGGCCGATGCGGCCCATGTAGCAGTTGGCCACCTGCCAGCGTGTGAGATCGATGGGGTGATCGGTGCTGAGGGTCGTGTACATCCGCTCGTCGGACTTTCCATATTTTCCTTCCGGGCTCATGGCTTTATAGCCGCCGTTACATTCCGGCAGCTTCTGCTTGATGATGTCGGCCTCCAGCGTGACTCCCAAATGGTTCGCTTGTCCCGTCAGGTCCGCGGAGGTGTGATAGTCCACCCCGCGAAGCCCGGAGGGCGAAGTGGGGTCCTTCGCATCCTTCTTGAAGTCCTTGTTCCGGAGGTAGCACCACAGCACGGTGAACATGCCGAGGTCATGCGCCTTCGAAAACGCCTGTCCCACTTCCACGATTTGCCTGCGCGATTCGGGTGACCCGAAGTAAATGGTGGCGCCCACTCCCGCCGCGCCCATGTTGTGCGCCTCCTCAATGGTGCCGAACATCACCTGGTCGAAGGCGTTGGGGTAGGTCAGGAGCTCGTTATGATTGATCTTCACGATGAAGGGGATTTTGTCCGCATACTTCTTCGCCACGATCCCGAGCACGCCGAAGGTGGAGGCAACCGCGTTGCAACCGCCATCCATAGCCAATTTCACGATGTTCTCCGGGTCGAAGTAGTCTGGGTTTTTGGCGAAGCTGGCCCCCGCCGAGTGCTCGATGCCCTGATCCACCGGCAGGATGCTCAGGTAACCGGTGCCCCCCAGTCTGCCGTGCTCATAGAGCTCCTGCAGGTGCTTCACGGTTTCCTTGGGCCGGTCCGAAATGCCGAAAATATCCTTCACATGCGTGGGGCTGGGAAGGTGCAGGCGATTCTTGGTGATTCCTTTGCAGGTGTAGTTGAGAAGCGAGTCGGCTTCGGAACCGAGGAGTTTTCTAATGTCGGCGGTGGTCATCATGCGAAGGAAGGGGATAAGTGGGCGAATCCTACCATTGACAAGTACTTGATTTATTATGAATTTTATTACATAATGCCAGTTACGTTCCGTTCCTTTCCTTGGGCGCAATGGATGTGCCAACGCGGTCCCGCACTGCGTGACTCAAGAGGGAAGTGACTCTACGGAGCGATGCTCTTTCCACGGAAGGAGGTTAGGACATGCTTGTCCTCACCCGTTCTCTCCACCAAGTGATCCTGATCGGGGACAACATTGAAGTCGCCCCCGATCGGATCGGCACGAAGGTTGTTCGGTTCTCTGTCCGGGCATCGGGATATCCCGTTGCCCGAGGCGAATGCCCCTCTGCGGGTGATGCCTCAAAGGACGGGGTTCTCATCCTCGCACGTAAGTGCGGGGAGAAGATCCTCATCGGTGGCGACATCATCGTCACTCTGCTGAAGATCCAGGGCAATCGCGTGAAGGTGGGCGTCACCGCTCCTCCCACGGTAGTTATTCTCCGGGATGAGCTGGCGGCGTAAGAGCAGGCCACTGGAATTCGGTGGCCATCCCTGCAGTGACGGCGACGTTGCTGCAGGGTTTTTTTAGTATTTTCGACGAAAGTGAAGATTCTTTGTTATGTTCTCTATAGAGGCCAGATTCGTCTGGTCTCGCCCGTCATCCGGCTCACTTGTCGTGAGTCGGACCCCGGCAGGAAGGGACCTTGCCCTCCCTCTCCTGCCGGCTTTTCATGGCCTTTTGCTTCACTTTACGGGGTGGTACGAGTACCTTCCCGGCTCTCTTAAAGGTTTTCTTTAAGGGATCGCTCTGTGGCAAATTCGGTTTCGTCGGGACAACCGATTTCCCCCGTCAAAAGATGTATCCGTAGAGGAGATCAGTTGTCCCGATGTTTTCTCAGGAGGATTGTTCCCATGCTGGTGCTCTCCCGAAAGAAGAACGAGAGCATCGTCATCAACGACGACATTACGATCGTCGTGGTCGAGATCCGCGGGGACAAGGTACGACTTGGGGTGGAGGCCCCAAAAGAGGTACCTGTCCACCGTCGTGAGGTCTTCGACGCCATTCGTCGCAATGAAGGGGCGGCTGGCGAGAAGACCGGCGACGGATCCACCGAGGATCCAACCGATGGCGATGCCGCTGCCAGTTCTTCTGAACAGCCGTAACCCAATGGGTTACCTACTGTCACTGAGTAAGGCCCAATGCATTCGTGCACTGGGCCTTCTCTTCATATGCGTGTGTCACTGCTATGCTGTGCCCATGGCCGACAAAACTGCATCTTCGCTCCGGCTCTACAACACGCTCACCAAGCGTGAGGAGGAGTTCACATCCATCACGCCCGGCAAAGTGCTGATGTACACCTGCGGGCCCACGGTCTACGGGCGGCCGCACATCGGCAACTACGCCTCTTTCCTCATGGCCGACCTGCTCCGGCGCTGGCTGGAGGTGAGCGGTTACGAGGTGATCCATGCCAAGAACATCACCGACGTCGGGCATCTGCTCCACGACAGAGATCAGGGTGACGACAAGATCGAAAAGCAGGCGAAGAAGGAGCGGCTCGATCCGCTCGAGATCGCGCGCAAGTACGAGGCGCAGTTTCTGGAAGATGAGAAGGCGCTCAACATTCTGGAGCCTTTTGCGCGGCCCCGCGCCACCGAGACCGTCAAAGAGATGCTCGCGATGGTGCGCGTTCTGCTCGAAAAGGGCTTTGCCTACGAAACGGAGGACGGTATCTACTTCGCAGTCGAGAAGTTCCCCGCATACGGCGCGCTCTCGGGCAACACGATCGAGGACCTGTGCGCCGGCATGCGTATCGAGGAGCGCGAGGGCAAGCACTGCAGCGCGGACTTTGCGCTCTGGAAGAAGTGCGTGGGCGAGAATGCGCCGCACCTGCTTCGGTGGAAGTACGAGACGGGCGAGCGAGTCTATACCGAGGGCGATGATGCCGGGGCCGGATTTCCGGGGTGGCACATCGAATGCTCAGCCATGAGCCGCAAGTTCCTCGCCGACCAGATCGACATTCACACAGGCGGCGAAGACAACATCTTTCCGCACCATGAGTGCGAGATTGCGCAGAGTGAGGCCAGTAGCGGCCGAAAACCCTTCGTTCGCACGTGGGTCCATCGTCGTCGCATCCAGATGGGGGAGGAGAAAATGAGTAAGAGCCTTGGCAACGTGTTAAGTTTGCCTGACGTGATTGCACAGGGTTTCAGCCCTTTGGACCTGCGGTACTACCTCCTTTCCGTTCATTACCGGACGAATTTGAAGTTCACGGACAAAGGTTTGGATGATGCGAAGAAGGCGCGGCGGAAGATTATGGAGTGGATGACGGAAGTAGGAGGTATGGAAGGTAAGGTAAGTAAGGTAGGTAAGGAAGGTGAGGAAAACATGATCGAACCGTGGAAGGAGAAATTTTTTGCAGTGATGAATAACGATCTGAATACACCCGCCGCTCTCGGCATTATTTTCGATCTCATGACGTGGTCACGAAACCAGTCTCAGTGGAGCAGTGGTGCGCTGGCAGCACTGAAGGTGCTGTCAGAACAGATCCGTCACACCTTCGGCTGCTTCGATGCGGAAGGGGAGTTGGATCTGCCCGCCGACGTTCTCACGCTCCTCACCAAGCGTGATGAAGCAAGGAAGTCGAAGGACTTCCATCGCTCCGATGAATTGCGCGCGGAAATATTGAAGAAGGGATATGAAGTGAAGGATACGGCGGAGGGCCAGCATGTGAGGAAGGCATAGTGCATCGTTCACCGTTCCTTCCCTCTTCTTAATGATTTCTTATGGACCCGAAACAGGAGGAGGAGGACTGGAGGAAATATCACCGTGAATGTCAGGGCAACAAAACGCCATGTTAAGCAGGCCGAACGGAAAAAGAGCTTTACTAACACATATTTCCTATCGATCAAGGTGGTTTTTCCCCCTCTTTTTGGGTGAAATGGGTCTATTTTCTCTCCAATTTACTCGGGAGAAAATGCTAATAAGTGCCTTTTTGAGCCATCAATTCCGGCACTGTAGGGCATGAATTGCCCTGTAACACTCCCTATCCCTCCCCGTTTCACTCAATGCACGGATCCGTGCGAGATCTTGCAGCCTGCTGCGGATTTCCATAGGATCCCCCCGATCCGCTTTCCTCGAGGAAAGGAAGGTGCGGTCCGTGTATACGCCCTTTGACAAGCCGGCGCCTTGCCTTTGTCCCGCGTATGCGGAACAAGACAAGTTTCACACTTCGCTTTCCGTATCCCGGAAAGAGGGGTCGTGTTCCATTCAGTGTCCGTCTAACCCTGGAAAGGATCTCCTTGGCCTCGTGACACCTCTTTATATATAAGGAGAAGAGTACCGCTCCGCGGAACTCGTTCTCACACACAAGAGCGCAAGGGGACAGGCGGCGCGTCACTGTCCACAATCACTTTCATACCATCATCGCATTTCCTCATTTCCTCAATTTTCGGTCTTTATTTCCTCTCTACTCCATACTTATGGATATTTCCCGCTTTAAGAGAGCCTGTGCGGGTCTGTCCGTCGCAGCGATCATGCTGACCCAGGTCGGCACGGCGTTTGCAGCGTACAGCGATGTCCCGTCAGGTGTGTGGTACAAGGATGCCGTTTCGGCCTTTACCGATGCCGGCTACCTCGATGCTACGCAACCGCGCTTCCGTGGTGGTGACACTGCCACGCGTGCGGAATTCACCAAGCTGATCGTCATGCTGAATGGCGGTCTCCTTTCTACTCCTCCTGCAGTTCCGAGCTTCAACGACGTGCCGACCGGTGCGTGGTTCTACGCTTACATGGAAGAAGCAGCCAAGGAGGGATGGGTGCGTGGTGACAATAACTGCTACGGCAACAAGCCGTGCAACGCTCGCCCCAACTCGAACATCAATCGTGCTGAGGCAGCTTCCCTCATCGTCCGTGCCTTCGGCCTGGACTCGACTGGCGCTGCGGCGCAATTCGTCGACAATCCTTCTGGCCAGTGGTACACGGAGGGCATCCAGACTGCTGCAGATCATTGCGTCTTGCAGGGTGACGATTCCACAGGTCGTGTGCGCCCCTCAGACAACATGAACCGCGCAGAAATGGTGGTCATGCTCCACCGCGTCGACCAAGGTTTGACCTTCGGTGTCGACTGCGGCAAGGGTCAGGTGACCGCCCCGGCTGTCAAGGCTGTCATGGCAACGTCCTCGACGACTGTTGAAGTCGAGTTCACGGTGGCCATGAAGAAAGCATCAGCCGAGGACAAGACGAACTTCACGATGACCGGCTCCCCGACGGTGCCGATCAATGCTGCCAAGCTCATCGCCAAGGACACGGTCGAGCTCACGCTCGGCGAAGAGATGGTTGCAGATCATGAGTACACCATGGCAGTGAAGGACGTCGAATCTGAGGACGGAGACACAGTCTCGGGCACCAAGACCTTCAAGGGTTATGCGACCATTGTGAAGGGCGACGGTGAACTCGAGGTTTCTCTCTCGTCCAAGAATCCCCGCGGTGACACCCTCCCGAAGGGCGCCGTGGGAGTCGTTCTGCTCTCCGCCGACTTCACCGCGTCCTGCAAGGACAAGGTGGAGATGGAGAACCTCACCGTCCTCCATGAGGGTTTCGGTGAGTCCACAGACATTGATGGCGTATACGCCGCCGTGAATGGCGCGCGTGTGACACGCAAGCGGACGATTGATGCGCAGGATCAGACCGCAGATCTGCGGTTTTCCTCCGCACTCGTGATCGATCCGTGTGAGACCGTGACGGTCGACCTCGTCGCGGATTTCAGCTCCACAGCCGTCACGGCTTCGGAGCATGACTTCGTGGTCGAACTGCCGTCCGATGTCACCAGCAACGCCGCTTCTGTTACAGGGAATTTCCCCCTCCGGGGCGAGACCTTCAAGATGGCGGCTGTGACGTCCGGCATCATCACCATCACGTACCGCTCGGTGAACCCGAGCCAGGTGCAGGTGGGTGACAAGGGTGTCGTCATCGGCAAGTTTGAAGTCGATGCCGACTCCACTGAGGATCAGACGCTCTACTCGATGACCTTCGAGCAGAACAGTTCCGCTTCCGACGGAGACTTCGTGAATATCGCAGTCCGCCGCACGGATGGAACAGTCCTCACGAACACCGTCGCGCAGACGGTCGGTGACTTCATCACGCTGGTCTTCGATCCTCCCTTCACGATTTTGGAGGGTGACAAGATCACGCTCGAAGTCGTCGCAGACATCCTCAATGGATCAGACAAGTCCATCCAGATGCACTTCGAAGAGAGCTCCGATCTCTTCGCAGTCGGTTCCCTCTACGGGTACGGAGTGAATGGCCAGCTCTACGGCTCACAGGTCGCTATCCCCACGGATAACGCCTCGACCGTCACCATCGATGCAGGTGAATTCACCATCGGCATCAATGGCCCGGCCACCACGCAGTACACGAGCGACAGCAATGATGCCGTTCTCGCCAACATCGAGTTCTCGACAGGCGGTGAGGATATCGACATCAAGAACCTCTACATCCTCGTGCATGGTACGACCTCCACCGGAGGCTACATGTGCTTGGCTGGCGGTTCTGCAACGACTGCAGCTGCATGCGACGCAACTGCAGGGGCAACGGACACATCGACCATCCAGTCCCAGATGGAAGGGATTGAAATCCGCAACAAGACCACGGGCCGCACGGTCACAGGCGTCCGCCTGACGACCTCTGCCGCCAGCGGCGATGCTGCGGCTGCCAACCCGGGCGAATTCCAGATCTACCGCTTCGACGACTTCGTCGTGAAGGGCAAGGAGACCTGGCAGTTCCGCGCGGACTTCGTCAGCAACTCCGGAACGCACCCGCGCAACGGAGACAAGTTCCGCATCTACATCTGTGGCGAGCCCACCCAGGTGCTCGACACCGCTAACAACCTGTCGACGAACGCTTCTACCTGTTCGTTCGGCAGCGTGATTACGGGTGTGACGACCTACCAGATGATTGTGGAAGGTCTGACCACGGGTGACAAAGTCGGAGATGTCCGCCCGCGTGGCGACATCGCCGGTAACGTCATGGAAGTGATCGACGCCACCCTCACGGTGGAGGTGAAGGCCCTCTCTACGTCTGAAACAGCCGTCGAGAATGCCAAGGATATCAACCTCTTCCGCTTCGAGGCCAAGGCCAGCTCCGCCGAGGACCTGCTCTTCACCAAGGCGGTGTTTGAGTCTGATTCCGGATCACTCGTGAACGTGAACAACTACGCCCTCTGGGTGGACACGGATGGCGACCGCGTGGTCGACACGGTCCTCGAGAACGGCGTGGCAACCCAGTCGAGTCAGGTGACCTTCGCCGAAATGGCCGGAGGCGGATACGTGCTCCCGAAGGAGCAGACGATCGTCTTCGAAGTCCACGGTGATGTGGCCTCCTCGCTGACAGGAAACGATCTGCGCATTGCCTTCGACACCGGGTCCACAGTGACCTACGTCGAGGCCGAGAAGCTTGCCGATGGCACCAGCCTCTCTGGCATCAAGACGAACGGTGTCTGTTCTTCAACCTGTGATGTGACGGTGACGACTGTCAAGTCCACCAACTACACATTGAGGAACCAGGGAGACCTGTACGTCTCGCTTGACTCGCAGACAATCGGTGCACGCCAGCTCCTTGGTGGAACGCTTGGCGAGCCGGTCCTGCGCATCAAGTTCCACGGTGAGTACGAGGATATCGACGTGACGGACATGGTCCTGAACTCTTCAGGATCCACGGCCGCCTCCGTTGACTCTCTCGAACTCTGGCTGGACGGCGCCACCAAGGCCCTCGCGGTAAGCGGCGGCTGCGGCAGCGCTGATGTGCTGAACCGTTTGACCTCCGGCTTCCCGGGTGCATTGGCCTCCGGATCCGGAACATCTGCTTTCTGCTTCACGATGGATAACAAGCAACTCGTGGTGCCGAAGGGTACAGATGTGAAGGTGTTGGTTCGGCCCAGGATCAAGACCGATGTGACCGGTGCGACGAGCAACAACCAGTTCTCGTTCTTCATCGACCACACGGCTGCATCCAATGACTCTACCGGTACGGGATCCGTTCGTGCGCGCGGCACTGCTTCGAGCAACAACCTCGTCGCGAACAACGGAAACACGACTGCAGATGGTGAGGTCTTCATTGGTCTCACGGCTGCCGCCGCGGCAAATACCCGCCAGGTGAACGGCAACGTCAACTTCACAGTTCTCTCGAAGCTTGCTTCGATCACGAACGGTGGAGCCGCCACGGGCACAGTCCCGAGCGGTGTCGACCGCGAGGTCGGTGCCTTCACTCTTACCGCTGCCACGAACAGCAACTCGAAGGATGGCACGAACCAGTGGGTGCTCTCGGGTGCCGTGTTCACGGTGAACGCCACGAACGTTGAGATGGCTACAGCTGCGAACAGCTTCAAGATCTACAACAAGGCTGCTTCCCAGTCGCAGTTCGTGGGTTGCACTCCCTACTCGACAGCAGGTGCTGCCATCGTTGGCGGTACTGTCGGTAGCGGAGTCTTCCTCGTTGACTGTCGCGGTCTTGTCGGATCTGCGGTGAACACCGCGGTTGATTCCGGCCAGTCCATTACGCTCGTGCTGCTCGCGAACGTCACGGATGCCAACACAGCTGCCGGATTGGGCGGCTCGAGCATCCTGCAGATTTCGCTGAACGACTTCACGAACGTGACGAAGTCGCAATTCGGTCAGGCTTCGGGTCAGAGCCGCCTCCAGTGGAGGGATACAGACAACGCTGCGAGCCAAAAGTTCCAGTGGGTTGAGTATCCTGACACGGCGGTCAACTCGACGACCTACCGTGGCTAATTGCATTCCAGCGATTCGTAGTATTTGACGCGTGCAACCAAACTAACCCCGCCCCTTCAAAAGGGCGGGGTTTTTGGTATGAGGGAAAAACCGTGCGGTTTTTCCCTCATGGACACCCTTTTCCCTCAGCGGTGCGGCTCCAGGTTTGGGGCCCGCGAGACCCAAACCTTCGCCGCAGGCTTATTGCATTCCTCACGGAGGCCTGTATTTGTTTTGTTGTTAGCCAAGCAGCTTCCGTTTGAGCTGCAGCAGCTTGTATGTGCGAGGTCTCAAGACGATCTGCTGCTCCTGCGGGTACGTCACCACTTGGCCCCCGAACTTCTCTTTGAAGGTACTCACGCCCTGCCAGGGGTGGTCGGGCTGCGCATCCGGCGGGGAAACACCCAAGAGATCGTAGCTCGTGCATCCTTGGGCCTTGCAGAAGCGCATGGCAGCCCACTGGAGCGCATAAGGCGCCATAAGGGCTCTCTCGGCATGATCGGAGGCTCCGTAGTAGTAATAGGCCTTCGAGGCCCAAATAACGCCAAGTAAGCCCGCTATAGGTACTCCCTGCTGAGAAAGGGCGAGAAACAGGAAACTCCCCGGTAATTCCTTCAAGAATGACTCGTAGTGCCGGGCGGAAAGAATAGTAAAGTTGTCACGCTGTCCAGTTTGCTTTAGGAGACCCATGAAGGCGGAAATATCGTGTGACTGCTCCACCCGGATGCCGTGTTTCCCGGCAACAGAGATGTTATACCGGCCTTTGGGCTTCATATGACTGAGTATTTCCTCCTCCGCGAGAGTCAGATCGATGATGCGCGTGGCGGCAGGTTGTTCGTGACGGGATGAAGCTGCTAGCTGGTAGCTGGTAGCTGGTAGCAGGGTAACGGGGGAGAGATACAGGCTGAGACAGTGGTTCGCCTTCGCATCCGAAACAATCGTTTCCAAAAAATGTCCTAAGTCCGAATTCCTATTCCCCAATCCCCAAACCGGTCCGCGCGGAATATCCCATGTCGAAAGTCCGAAAGACGTTCGATCGATGACCACGAGTGCGGCAGCAAGGATGTGTGTTCCTTCCATGAGGGCATAGATCCTTGTTTCCCGTCCGAGCGATGCCTGGTACTTCTTCCACTGGAGGGATTGCCAAAGATTCCCGCTTGGGTTCCCGCATACCCAGGCATCGTAGGACACCAAATCTTGAGCCGCTTCGAGCATGCGAACCTCCATCGGCAGGAATCCTACCAGCTATTCAAAGCATGGTCTGCGTATTGCTGTCCAGAGTGGCGGGCAGGTAGTATCCCCTATTCCTTCCCCTTTCGCTCATGCCTTACACTCTTCCCAAGCTGAATTACTCATTCGATGCATTGGAGCCGCACATCGATGCCCGCACGATGGAGATCCACTACGGAAAACACCACCAGACCTACTGTGACAATGCCAACAAGTTTCTCGCCGGAACCGCGCTGGAGGGCAGGCCCATCGAAGAAGTCCTGAAGAACCTCGATCAGATTCCGGCTGACAAGCGCACGGCGGTGCGCAATCATGGCGGGGGATTCGCCAATCACAATTTCTTCTGGACGTGTCTGAGCCCCAAGAGTGCTGCCCCAACCGGAAAGTTTTCGGAGGCCTTGCAGAAATCCTTTGGCAGCCTCGATACCTTCAAAGAGAAATTCGAGACGGTGGCACTGGGACAATTTGGGTCCGGCTGGGCGTGGCTCGTGGTCAAATCGCAAATCGCAAATCAGGAAATTGCCAATCCTACACTCGAGGTTATCAATCTTCCCAACCAGGACTCTCCTCTCTCAATTGGTCAGACACCACTCCTCTGTTTGGACGTCTGGGAGCACGCGTACTACCTCAAATACCAGAATCGCCGGGCCGAGTACGTCAAAGCGTTCTGGAATATCGTGAATTGGGGGGAGGTGGAACGAAGATTTTCAGAGGCCTCTTGAGGGACAAGATTTTCTTGTCCTTTCTTTGTCAGGGCGACAAAGAAAGGACCAAAGAAAACGCTCCGCCTATGACCCCCGACGCTATCGCCGCCACATAGTCGGGTTTCCGGGATTTTGTATGGTGTTTTTGTTTCCAACCGGTGTTGTTTCTGTGTGTGTGTGTGTGTGTTTTGCCTTCCTTCCGCAGAGTTCTGAAAAGACGAAAAAACTGTGAGATTATTGATATTTTTCTTTGACCTATTGCGGTTTTCTCCTACAATGCCCGCTGTTCGCAGCAGTGACGATTGTGTTGTGAGTGCTGCCCCCGTTTTAGCCACCGGAACCAGCCTTAAGAGGTCCTGCGTTTCCGTTGTGAGCACTCCCATTTCTCCTCTCTGCTATGGCGAAGAAGGTAGCCAAGAAAGTTCAGAAGAAACCCGCATCCAAATCATCCCCGAAGAAAGTGGCGCACCGCTCCGGCGCTCGTGATCGTCATGAGCACAAGAAGGCGGCTCCTGCAGCGAAGAAAGCCGTGGTGGCTGCCGCAAAGAAGCCGGAAGCACTGCCTCCGGCAAAGAAGCCGATGCTGCCTCCCAAGAGGTCGTACCGGGTGCACGTGGAAGAGAAGATCCTGCCGCAGATCGAGCCGCCGATTGTGCCGACTGCGGGTCGTGCTCCGGCTTCCGTGAAGAACCTGCCCGCACACCTCGCCCCCAAGCGCATTTCCGAAGGCCGTGTGTACCTCACCAATGAAGAGAATATTTCCGAGATCCTGCCATCCTTGATCGAGATGCAGATTCTGAGCTACCGGTGGTTCCTGACCGAGGGCATCAAAGAGCTTTTGGAAGAGATCAGCCCGATCACGGACTTCTCGGGCCGCAAGATGGAGCTGCGGATCCTCGGCCATGCCTTCGATCCTGCCAAGTACGACCCCGAGACGTGCCGCCGCCGCAATCTGACCTACGAAGCGGCCATGAAGGGCCATGTGCAGCTGATCAACAAAGAGACCGGTGAAATCAAGGAGCAGGACGTCTTCCTTGGTTCGATCCCGCTCATGACGAACACGGGTACCTTCATCGTCGGAGGCATCGAACGCGTGGTGGTGCACCAGCTCGTCCGATCGCCCGGCGTGTTCTTCAGTAAGATGCCCGACTATCCCAAGTACCATGCCGCCAAGATCATTCCCAAACGCGGCGTGTGGCTGGAGATCGAGACGGACCGCCGCGGCATCATCACCTGCAAGATCGACCGCAAGCGCAAGATCCCCATCACGCAGCTCCTACGTGTGTTCGGCTACGCCACGGATCAGAAGATCCTCGACCTCTTCGCTTCCGTGAAAGGCAAAGATACCGATTACATCCTCACCACGCTCGAGAAGGATTCCGTGCGCACCGTGGAAGAGGCCTACCAGAGCATCTATAGGAAGATCCGCCCCGGAGATCTGGCCACGCCCGAGAACGCCAAGCAGCTGATCGACTCGCTCTTCTTCGATTTCAAGAAGTACGACATGGGCCAAATCGCCCGCTACAAGCTCAACCGCCGCTTCGGCTTCAAGACAGACAATGACGAGTCGCACCGCGTGTTCCAGGTATCCGACTTCACGGCGATCCTGAAAGAGCTGATCAACCTGAATAACGGTCTCGGCGTTCCCGACGATATCGACCACCTCGCCAACCGCCGCATCCGTTCCGTCGGCGAGCTCGTCCAGAACAAGTACCGCGTCGGTCTCGTGCGCACCGAGCGCATCATCAAGGACCGCATGACCGTCCTCGATATGGAGACAGTCACGCCGACCCAGCTGATCAACTGCCGTCCGATCACGGCTGCCATGCGCGAGTTCTTCGCGAGCTCGCAGCTATCGCAGTTTATGGATCAGACGAACCCCCTCGCGGAGCTCTCGCACAAGCGACGTCTCTCGGCCATGGGTCCGGGCGGACTCTCGCGCGAGCGCGCCAGCTTCGACGTCCGCGACGTGCATCCCAGCCACTACGGCCGCATCTGTCCGATTGCCACTCCTGAGGGTCCGAACATCGGTCTTGTGGTCCATCTGGCCGCACTGGCCCGCGTGAATCCCTACGGATTCCTCGAGACGCCGTATCGTGAGGTGAAAAATTCCGTGCCGCTGGATCCCGACAAGCTCCACGGCCGCATGATCGGCGATACGATCCGCGAGGACCGTAAAGTTCTTCTGAAGGAGGGCGATGTCGTCGCCACCAAGGACCTTGCACGCAAGATCGTGACCATTTGCCGTCAGGAAGGAAAATCTTCTGTGCCCGTGCGTCCCTATTGCACCAGCAAATTCATCTACATCGATGCGGAGCAGGAGCGTCACCTCACCATCGCTCAGGCGCAGACCAAGTATTCGGAGCTTGGGGAATTCCTGGTCACGACCATCTCGGCCCGCCGCAGCGGCGAGCCGGTGCTTGTGGATGGGCGCGATGTCACGCACGTCGACATGACCCCGAAGCAGATTCTTTCCGAATCCACTTCACTCATCCCGTTCCTGGAGCACGACGATAACACGCGCGCTTCGATGGGAACGAACATGCAACGCCAGGCTGTGCCGCTCATCCGACCCTCCGCCCCGCTCGTGGGCACGGGGATCGAGGGGCTCACGGCGCGGGCTTCCGGCCAGGCAGTTCTGGCCGATGAAGACGGAGAGGTGGTGAGCGTTGATGCCTCGCACATTGCCGTGGTGTACCGCTCCGGCCGCAAGCAGCAGCTTTCACTCACCACGTTCGTCCGCAGTAACCAGGGGACCTGTGTCCTGATGCGGCCGCGCGTGCACGTGGGTGAAAAGGTCCATCGCGGGTCCGTACTCGCGGACGGGTCGGCAGTGGAGAACGGCGAGCTTGCGCTCGGGCAGAACCTGCTCGTGGCGTACCTGTCATGGGAGGGTGCGAACTTCGAAGATGCCGTCATCATTTCGAGCCGCGTCGTCAGGGACGGCTGGTTCGATTCCATCCATATCGAGTCGTACGTGACGGATGTGCGCGATACCAAGCTCGGGTCCGAGACGGTCACGCGCGATATCCCGAACGTGGGTGAGGCCAAGCTCAAGGATCTCGATGCCGACGGCATCGTGCGCATCGGCGCCACGGTGCACGAAGGGGATATTCTCGTGGGTAAGATCACGCCCAAAGGCGAGACGGAGCTGACGCCGGAAGAACGCCTTCTGCAGGCGATTTTCGGAGACAAGGCGAAGGACGTGAAGGATTCATCGCTGCGGCTCCCGGGGGGTGCCGGCGGCAAGGTGGTGGATGTGCATATCTTCGATCGTGCCGAGGGCGACGAGCTCCCGACCGGCGTCATCAAGCAGATCAAGGTCTTCGTCGCACAGACGCGCAAAGTGCAGGTCGGTGATAAGATGGCGGGCCGCCACGGAAACAAAGGCGTGGTCTCGCGCATCGTTCCGGCCGAAGACATGCCGTACCTGGAAGACGGCACGCCGGTGGATATCATTCTGAATCCTCTCGGTGTTACCTCCCGCATGAACATCGGTCAGATTCTCGAAACACACCTCGGCTGGGCGTGCGAAAAATTGGGAATCAGAGTCGCGACGCCGGCCCTGAACGGAATCTCGGTGGATCAGATCGAGGAATTCCTCAAGGCGGCCGGACTGCCCACGGACGGCAAGGTGCAGCTCTTCGACGGGCGCACCGGCGAACCGTTCGCTCACAAGACGACCGTTGGCATTGTGTACATGCTCAAGCTTCTCCACCTGGTCGAGGACAAGATCCACGCACGCAGCGTCGGACCGTACTCGCTCGTCACGCAGCAGCCTCTCGGGGGCAAGGCCCAGCACGGAGGCCAGCGCTTCGGAGAAATGGAAGTGTGGGCACTCGAAGCCTACGGCGCGGCCTACACGTTGCAGGAAATGCTCACGATCAAGTCCGACGACGTCATCGGCCGCTCCAAGGCCTACGAAGCCATTGTGAAAGGCGAGCCGATCCGACGTCCCTCCATCCCCGAATCGTTCAACGTTCTCGTGAAGGAATTGCAGGCGCTGGGACTCAAAGTCGAGCTCCTCAAGTTTAAGGACGAAGTACAGCCCGAGGAGAGAACGTCGCTGGAGGCCGGTGAAGTGGAGCAGGTGGAGCTCAGGTCCCGCGTGGAGGCCGAGGTGGAGGCCGAAGAGATCCTCAATGCAACGGAGAAGATCTCGGAGCTGGAAGCTCCGGGCAGCGAATCTTCCGAGGAAGTGGTAGGAGGCATCGAGGAGGGCGAGCCGGTGGAGGCTTCGGGAGTCACGGCAAAAGAAGAAATGAAAGAATCCGTTAGTGAAGAGGCGATGGATGATGCATGAGGCACACAGAAGTACTTCACGTAGAAACGGCTCCGAGAGGGGCCGTTTTTTGTTCCGTTCTGGATGGAAACAGAACGTTATTGATCCCTTCTGTAAGCCAAAAAGTGACATATGTAGAATTTTCGTTTGGGAGGATGTCTCCCAAAGGGCTATGGCCATCCGTAGCCTTTGGGGTCCGTATTTCTTTCCCCCTATTTTTATGTTCAATGTGAACCGCGTCACTCTGCTCGGGAACGTCACGCGCGATCCTGAGGTACGGGCGACCAAGACCGGCGTTGCGGTCTCCTCAATCGGTTTCGCCACCAATCGCGCGTGGCGGGATACCGAAGGTAAATTGGAGCGCGAGCCGGAGTATCACTCTCTGGTGTGCTTCGGTCCGCTGGCCGAGTTCGCCGGAAAACGCGTGAAGAAAGGCGTGCCCCTGTACGTCGAGGGCCGGCTGCATACCAGCCACTTCGAAACCAAGAAGGGGACTCCTGCGAGCCGTACCGAGATCCTGGTGGATCGCTTCGTTCTTCTTTCTTCCAAGAAGAAGGGGAATGTCGAAGCGGCAGCGTCGGAAGAAGAATAAAAATGCATGTGATGCACGGATGCCCCTCTCGTTTGGGAGGGGTTTTCTTGAAGAGAAGATCCGGAGTGCCGTCTGGCCAAGCCCTCTTTTCCTATTTATCATTGAGGTATGAAGTCCGTAAACAGCGTCACTCTTCTCGGCAACGTCACGCGCGATCCCGAAATGAAGCAGACGACGGGCGGTCAATCGGTCTGCACGTTCGGCCTCGCGACGAACCGGGTCTGGCGCGATCCGAAGGGCGAGAAGCAGAGCCTGCCGGAATTCCACAACATCGTGGCGTGGGGTGGCCTTGCGGATTTTTGCAGTCAGTATGTCAAAAAAGGCAAGCCTCTGTATCTCGAGGGGTACCTGAAAACCCGCAGCTGGGATGGTCCCGAAGGGTCCAAAATATTCCGCACTGAAATCGTGACGGAAAACGTGATTTTATTGGGCCCGCGGGAAGATGCGGAAAACGGCCTCAATATGGGCGTTTCTGCAGATCAGGAAGGGGCGTCGGATGGAGAGTGAGGTTTACTTTGCAGGAGGATTTTCAGGTCCTGATCTTTCTTCTTGACTCACTGTTTCTCCACAGTAAACTGCGGAAGCTCTATGTTTCCTCGTGCCCACCCGTAGGATTCGGCCCCCGTATTTGCGGGGGAATTCTCGGATTCTGCGGGTGTGCATAGGCCACCCGCTCTTTTTTATTCAGGCCAATCCTGAATAGAAAACGAAGAGACAGAATGGAGTGCGGCGGGCGCCAAGTACATCGTGTTCCTTCGCATCACCGGCAGTGAAGAGAACATGAATGAATTGAAATAATCACGTGCGCAGTGTGCGGGCACATCCTGCCCGCTCCTTGCCCCGCATCGACAGGTGTTGGGGTCCTGCGACACGTGAACAGCAATAATGAAGAACGTTACTCATCGCATCACATGGATGCCTCGACTCTGTACTCCGAAGAAGGACGTAGCCAGCTGCGATAAGCCTCGGCAAGCCGCTAGGCAGGCGCTTGTAGCCGGGGATTTCCGAATGGGGAAACCCCATGGAAGTTATATTCCATGATCCCGCTCACGCGGGAAGGTCACCCTGTGAACTGAAACATCTCAGTAACAGGGGAAAAGAAATCAAATCGAGATTCTCCGAGTAGTGGCGAGCGAAAGGGGAACAGCCTAAACCTCATGCTTGCATGGGGGGTTGTAGGACCTCTTGTACCGATTCAATTGTCATAGACGAACGTCCCTGGAACGGGCGGCCATAGCGGGTGAGAGCCCCGTAGTCGAAATGACAAGAGACGGGTGAGGATTCCTGAGTAAGGTCGGACACGTGAAATCCGGCCCGAATCCGGGTGGACCACCATCCAAGGCTAAACAGGTACAGAGTTCAATAGCGGATAGTACCGTGAGGGAACGGTGAAAAGCACCCCGGAAGGGGGATGAAATAGTCTCTGAAATGTGATGCGTTCAAGGAATGGGAGCGGGTCCCACTTGTGGGTTCGACGGAGGTGAGTGTTGTTGTCCTCGAATGGATGAAGTAGTAAGGGATCAGTATTAAGTATTAAGGGTCTGCAGAAGAACCCTTATCCCATAATACTCATCCCATCATACTTCTTCGGAACGAGAATAGCAGCGCCAACTAATCCTGAATCCAGAAGCGGGGCCCGTGACCGTGTGCCTTTTGCATAATGAGCCAACGAGTTTGTTGTCAGTGGCAAGGCTAAGGCAGTACATAGCCGGAGCCGGAGCGAAAGCGAGTCTGAATAGGGCGATTCAGTCGCTGGCACAAGACCCGAAACCGGGTGAGCTAACCATGGGCAGGGTGAAGGGCGCCGAAAGGCGTCTGGAGGCCCGAACCATAACTTGTCGCAAGAAGTTGGGATGACCTGTGGTTAGGAGCGAAAAACTCATCGAACCCGGAGATAGCTGGTTCTCCTCGAAATGTCTTTAGGGACAGCCTCGTCACGCACGGCGGGGGGTAGAGCGACTGTTTGGGTGCGGGGGTCTTTTTGGACCTACCAAATCCTGACAAACTCCGAATACCCGCCCTTAGGTGACGGGAGTGAGACGGTGACGGCAAAGCGCCATCGTCGAAAGGGAAAGAGCCCAGATCACTTGCTAAGGTCCCTAATCGATCGCTCAGTGGTAAAGGAAGTACAGGTGCATAAACAGCCAGGAGGTTGGCTTAGAAGCAGCCATCCTTTAAAGAAAGCGTAACAGCTCACTGGAGGATGATACGTGGCGCCGAAAATGATCGAGGATTAAGCTCTT
>JAUSKD010000018.1 GCA_030647195.1 Candidatus Peribacter sp.
TTCGAGGACAGTCTTCAGGCGGGTGATTTCCGCCGTCCTCTTCGCAGGATCCCATGGCGCTGCATCGTAGGGGGGTTTGACCTCCTCGATCAGCTTGATGGTTGCCGCAGTTTCCCTCGTAAGCTTATCGATGAGTCCGCGCTCCTCCGGTTTATCCACGCCGGCCAAAATTGCATCATTGATGGCATCGCCGTGTTCTTTCGTGGCGGCGGGGATTCCTGTTCCAATGAGGTCATCATGTTCTTTGGTGAGATCCTTGAGTTTATTGGCATTCTCGGTTTCCTTCTCTTTCAGGGCCTTGGCATCGGTCAGATCCTTCTCTACCTTCTTGGCGGCCGTTTCTGCAGTATTTGCCTTCGTGCGCGCTGTCTCGGCTTTTGTTTTCGCAGTTGCGGTTTCCGTCGCGAGCGTTGCAACGCCGTCATCCACTTCTTTCTCTTCCGCTTTTTGTACGGCGGCAGTCGCCGCAGTCACTTCCGCCTGAGCATTGCGTACACCGCGATCCCGACGGATGGCATTACCTGTCTTATCGTATCGGCTATAGGCCGCCTCCGTCTTGTTCCAATGGTCCATCGCCGTGGTACGCATCTCGCGGGTAAACCCCTCGGTCTGGCGTTCATAATTGGCGAGCATCCGCTCGAGATTGCCGATGAGCGCATATTTTCGATCCCCCGCCGAATCCACGATTGCACCCTCCCGCTGGTAATCCTGCTCAAGTCTCTGGATCGCATTCAACACTCGCCCCCTTGTATCCTTCTTCAGCCGCTCACCCGCCGTTTCCTGATGAGTACCGGGGCCGTCGGCATGCTGGTACTCGGGTAAGAATGCGGCCATTTTCTGCAAGCGCGCGAGAATCTCGTCACGTTGCGACCGCACACGTTCGACGCGTGCATTGAATTTTTCGCTCTGTTCGCGGAACGCTGCGAATTCCCGGTCATTGCGCTCCTGCATATCCCGCATTTCGCGGCGGAAATTCTCCGCATGGCCCCACTCGTGGAGGAGTCGTGACTCTTCGGGGGACCAGCCGTAGTTGAAGTGTGTGTGATCCATGAATAGAAAATTAGGATTTTCGCTTCAGCTTGCTCTCTGCAGCCTTCAGCGATGTCGCTTGTTCACTCGATTCTGCTTCGGTCCTCTCGAGCGTGCGCATTTCGCGATCCGCGTCCAACACCAAATGCTCAAGCTCTGTAATCGCGCCTTCCTCCTGCTTCCGGGCATCGCTCATTTGCTCATTGAGCACGGTCAATTCCTGCAGAAGATCATCCTTCAGAGGATCCGTCAGGCCACCGGCAATTTGCAGTGCGCGAAGCACCTGTCCTTCCGGGAGAGCCTGCAGCTTCTCTGTTGCCTGTTGGAATTGAGAGAGGTTCATGGATTGGGTGTTCTTTCCTACTATTATAACAGAAAGGTATTCCCCCCTCAATGCGTTATTTTAGCCCTTGCCCTAGCCAAAACCTACCCCCTACCCCCTAATCCTATCCCTGGTTCCCGAGTTCCCTATTCCCCTAGCTCCCTACTCCCTCCTCAATCATCTTCTTCCCCTCCTGAATTTTCTTGGCTCCCTCTTGCACTTTGCGCACGCGATCCTGAAATTCCTCGAGCGTTTCCCCCGCTCGACGCGCCGCGCCGCTTGCGGTATCGATCACCTGTCTCCCCGCTTCGACCGTGGCATTGGCAGTCCCGCGGACCGTCGCCGTCACCCCGCTCGCGGTACCTGAAATTTGGGCCCACCACGCCCGCACCCGTGCCTGCTGGCGCTCGATCGGCGCGCAGCCCGAGAGGAGCACACCGAACAGAAAGAGACTCCAGAGCAGAACGAGCGAGGAACGGAATGGAACGCCGGACCGGACAGGGCGCGCCATCATCGGCTACGCAATATCGGTGCCGGTACCCGTGCTTGTGTTACTCCCCTCCTTCGCTCTGCGAACTCCCCCCTTCGCCGTGTCTCCGGGGGGCAAGTCCTGCCCAACGCCGAACTTCTTGAACAGCTGGTCGAACGAGCCATCGGACTGATCCAGCGCCTCGTGGAGCATCTTGACCTCGTGATCGCTCAACTTGAGCGAGGAAGAAACGTTCTGACGGGCATCCGTTTCGATACTCTTTGCACCCAGCTTTTCGATCCCCTGCAGTGACGCATGCAGCACAATGTAGGCATTGCACGTATCGCACTTGAGCTGCAGCAGCATGGCATTCTCGCTCACCACACGTACCGCACCGAAATCCACCGGCACCTGCTTGCCGCACTGCGGGCACCGCATCTGTTGGCGGATCCGGAGGAGTATTTGCTGGAGCGTGTGGGGATCCAATTCCATCACTGCAAGTATAGCATGGAAGGGGTGCGGATTCAAAAAAAACCAGTGCTGGGAAGGTGGCTTTACATGGCCACGAGTACGAAAGGTAAGAGAGGTCAGGGAAGCCTGAAAAGCGGGAGAGGTCTGATAGCGATGTACTCTCTGAAGAACGTTCGTCATTCCTCTTGGGCCCTCCTCACTTCTACAACCTCTACAACCTTCCACAACACTGCTACACTTCCCATCCGTGCCACGACCACCAAGGATTTCGCGCAAGAGTGATCCTGATCTGAAGCAGGAATCTGCGGTGCGCGTGCGCTTTGTCCCGCACAAGAAGAAACGCGCCGCTCCACCGCCGGTTACACCCGCACCCGTCCTCACTGCAATCCCTCTTCAGGAAACGGGCCGGCAGGGATTCACGCTGCACGCCGCCGCAGCGGTGGCTGCCATCGTTGCCGTCGTCGTGCTCTCGCAGGGGGCGCTGAAGGACGGTGCATCCTCCCTCACGGCATCGCTCATCGTAGGCGAGCGGATTGAGATCGGTCTGGAGCACACGAAACCCGTCACCCTCTCGCTCTCCTTCACCACCAACGGTGCGAAAGGAGTGATGGACATCCGCCACGACGCGCTCGAAACGGTGTATGTCAGCCTTCCCTCGACGTGGACCAAGCGAGAAGTGGGCGGCGTGCCGCTCACTGCCGTCACGTCTGACCCGCCATCCTTCGGCTTCACGCGATGGAGCGTGCCGGCAGGCGCCTTAGTCTCGTTCGACGTGACGCCCCCCGCAACCATCCTGCTCCATAACCCCTCCGGCATTCCTGCGGAAATCAGGCTCACCCGCGTGGACCTGACGAAGAATGCTGTCGAACGAGATATCATTCTTGTCCAAGAAGGGTCTGCTCTCCTGTGGTAAAATGCGCGGCCTGTGAACATCCTCCCTCTCGCAACCAGGGTCCTCAAGCGCGGTGACGACCTTGCCGCTCTGTTGACGGATGCGGGCACGTTGCTCGAGAACGATATCGTCGTGGTGTCGTCCAAGGCCATCGCCATGGTGGAAGGCACCGTGATCGACCTCAAGACCATTACGCCCACTGTGGAAGCGGAAAACTGGGCGCGCTATGGCAACCGGTCCGCCACGTTCCGTCAGGCCGTGCTCAACGAGACGAAGCGGCTGCGCGGTCGCGTGACCGGCGGGAGCGCACTCGCCATGCTCACGGAACTCAAACCCCCCGGCATGAACGGCACCATGCTCGTGCCGAACGCCGGCTTAGACCAGTCCAACGTGCCCGAGGGATTCGCGATCGGCTGGCCCGTGGACACCCCCGCATCCGCACGGACACTCCGGCAGCGCCTCGAAGAGAGGTCCGGCAGGCGGATCGCGGTGATTGTGAGCGACAGCTGCTGCCGGCCGCGTCGATGGGGCGTGACCGCTTTCGCGCTCGTCTGCTCTGGATTCAACCCTCTCACCTCTCAGATCGGCAGAAAGGACCTCTTCGGCCGGCCGCTGACCATGACGGTGGAAGCGGTTGCGGATCAGCTGGCCACGGCCGCCAATGCGGTCATGGGCAATGCCGATCAATCCATCCCCGCAGCGATCATCCGCGAACACGGGTTCACCCTGAGCGACTTCGAGGGCTGGGTGCCGGGCATCGAGCCGGAGGAGGATCTGTTTCAGGGGGCGTTCTGACGATTGACGGGAGTGCATCAGACAATTGTCATGGTGAGCACTGTCGAACCATGACATTCGTAATTTGTCGCACTTCGACAGGGCTCAGTGTGACAAACGCATTACACGTAGTCTTCGGAGTGAATCCGCTGCTTGGGGATCTTCCATTCCTGCTCGGCCTTGATCCGGACGGCCTTGACCATCTCGGGCCCACCGCACACGTAGATGCTGCGCTCAGGAAGATCGGTGATGACCCGGGACGCGATGTCCTGCACATGGCCGGTGAGTCCTTTCCAGCCCGAGGAAGGCTGACTGAGCGAAACGTGTACGTGAACATTCGGATATTCCTGCGCGATCGCCGCAAGCTCTTTCGTCCAGAACAAATCCTCTTCAGTCCGTACGCAGAACGCCATATCCATCATCCTTTTGTCGCCCTGACGCAGCGCCTCGAGCATCTGGGAACGCAACGGTGCGATACCGGAACACGTCGCAAGGAAGAGCAGACGCTGTTCCTTTCCGGCCGGGGCAAGCGTGAAATTCCCCAAGGGACCCTGAAACTTCACGTCATCCCCTGCTTTGAGCATTTCCGCAATCCACCGTCCCGCGCGGCCGCCCTCCTTGATCTTGGCGACGAACAGGAGCTCAGGCTCACTGGGAGCGGATGCAATGGAGAACGCGCGGCCCTGCACGTCGGCAGGATTGTCGACCAGCGGAACCAGGAACATCACGAATTGCCCCGCCTGAAACGAGAAACCCTTCGGGGTTGCGAGGGTGAACTCATACACATCGTGAGCGATCTTGCGGTGGGCGGTGCAGCGGGCGGAGTAGGTGGACAGGGGCATGTTGCGGATACTGTGACAGAGACGAAGTGTAAAGGAAATAAAGGAAATAGAGGAGAAAAAGGAAATAGAGGAATGTGAAGAAAAACCGATCCTTTATTTCTTTTATTTCCTCTCTTTCTTTTTATCCCCTCACAACTTCAACTCCCCCACTTCGATCATCTGCAATACCCGCGGGTACCATTCTTTCTCCAATTCCTGTACGCGCTTCTGCAGCGACTCGGGAGTATCGCCGGGGAGCACAGGGCATTCCTTCTGCAAGAGAACCCGGCCGGTATCCACGCCCTCGTCCATCAGATGGATACTGACGCCGCTCTCGCTATCACCCGCGGTCAGCACCGCATCGTGCACATGATGGCCGTACATCCCCTTGCCGCCGTGCTTGGGCAGGAGTGATGGGTGCACGTTGATGATCCGGTTCTTCCACGTCGCAATAAACCAGGGCGTGAAGATGAACATCCAGCCCAACGCCGCAATGACCGTCTGCTTGTCCGCCCCCAGAGACAAGATGGCTTCGTGCACAAGGAAATCAAACTCCTCGCGGGTCTGACCCTTCACACGTTCGACAATCGTGTACGGGAGCCCGGCTGCCTTCGCCTTGTCGATGCACGCCTTGTCCGGACTGTCCGTCACAAGACCGAGACATTGCGCCGTGAGCTCTCCGCGCTTCTGCGCATCGATAACGGCCTGGAATGTCGTGCCGCGGGAGGAGGAGAGGACGACGAAATTCACGGTAGCATTGTAGTTTGTCATGGTGAGCTCTGTCGAACCATGACATGTGTCGCCCTTCGACAGGGCTCAGGGTGACACGCTCTACCCCAGCACCTTCACAAATTCATCAAACAGATAATTCGCATCCTCCGGCCCGGGCGTCGCCTCGGGATGAAACTGTACCGAGAAAAACCTGCCCGACTCGTGCCGGATGCCCTCCACCGTTCCGTCATTGGCATTGGTAAACCAGATGTGCCACCCCTTGGGTAGCTGGTCCGGCTTCACGGCAAAGCCGTGGTTCTGCGACGTGATGATGCACTTCTTCGTCGGCTTGCCCTGCGCATCGTGCTCGATGCACGGCTGGTTCACGCCGCGGTGGCCGTACTTGAGCTTGAAGGTATCGCCGCCGATGGCGAGTGCGAGCAGCTGATTGCCGAGACAAATGCCGAAGGTGGGCAGGTTCTGCTTCAGGCTCCACTGGATCTGCCGGATCGTCGCTACGCAGCTCTTGGGATCGCCGGGACCGTTACTGATGAAGACCCCGTCGAACTTGAGCGGCGACGATGCGAGATCATAATCCCACGGCACACGGTGGACCGTGACTCCCCTCTTGAGAAAGCTCCTGAGGATATTGTTCTTGATGCCGCAGTCGAAGACGATGACCGATTTGCCGATGGCGTTCTCTTTGGGCTCATAGGTCATCGGCTCTTTGCAGCTCACCTCCGCGACGAGGTTCTTCGTATTCGGATCCTCGATTGTTTTGCTCTCCGTGCCTTTCTGCGAAATTCTTCCGAGCATCACCCCATGCTCCCGGAGCTTCTTCGTGAGGGCGCGCGTATCCACCCCGGTGATGGCGGGGATCTTGTGATGCTCCAGCCACCTCTTGAGCGAACTGGCCGCGGAGTGATGGCTGAAGTGCTCGCTGCCCTGCGAAATGATGACCCCGCGCACATGAATGTGTTCGCTCTCCATATTCTGCGCAAACCCGTATTCGTTCTTCTCTTCCGTCGGCACGCCGTAGTTGCCGATAAGCGGGTACGTAAATACGAGGATCTGCCCCTCGTAGCTGGGATCCGTCAGGCTCTCGACATACCCGGCCATCCCTGTGTTGAAGACGACCTCTCCGTCAGCATCCACCGGTGCACCAAACGACTCGCCGGAGAAGACCGTACCATCAGCGAGAATAAGGGAACCCATTGGCCGCCAGAGTACACGAAGAAAACCGCCCGCTCTACCCGATCCGGCATTTTCTCTTCTCTTGAAACCACTTCCCTCTCAAGGCATCGTCCATGCTCCTGCACATTTCGCTCTGCATGCTTCCCTCAACGCGATCAGGGCGCTGAAACGGCGGCTTTCACCCTGCCACTCCACCCCGGCCCCCACTCCTGACCAAGGAGACCGTAAATTTTCCGTTGCGTGGAATTCATGATCTTTCCGACCAAGCCAAACGGATACCCGACCACATCAATCCCTCTGTGGATGGCAGTGGACGTGCCCCCGACGACGGCGGGCGGCACGGCACCGATCGACGCGAGCAATCTGGAAAATGCGGTACCAAACGTGCCGATCATCTCACCCACCTGCCCCACAAACCTCGGCCCGCCTTGCTTCAACGTCTCTGCGCGCTTGGCGGCGGCGGCTGGATCAATGGGCCGGAAGAGGTTGAGGGGGTTGAACATCAAATAGGAGGAACTGTGGGAATACCGCCTACCTTGGTAACGATTGCCGCAATGAGCTCGAGAATTTTGTTCACAATCCCTCCCGCAGCAGCGATTGTTCCGGCAGGATTGCTGGCCAATGCGGTGAGCATAATTGCAGCCACAGCAGTGCGAATTGGATGCTCCATTGCCCCCTTAGCCACAACGGCAGTGAGCTTAAAGGGATAGAGCGCCGCGGCCTTGAGGCCGATCACGCTCGCTGCTACGGGATTGGTGCCTGGCGGCAGCTTGAACTTGTAATTGATACCTTTCATGACATCGCGATGAAGCTCGAAAACCGTGGCATCAAGGCCACGATAGAGCTTGTCTCCGGAAAATTTGAGCGTATTGATGCCCGCCGCCCCCGCCCAACGGAACGGGAATGCGAGTGTTCTGAAAACGCTCTTTATTCCTTCAGTGGGCGCGCGAACAAACGTGTCCTTCACAACTTGACCGATACTAAGAGGCTGCTTCGTCATCTTGCTCCCGACATATCGCCCAATGCCCGCAGCGGCAAGCCCGGCAATGCCCAGAGGAGGAAGAGCGATGCCCAATGTGGTGAGGATGGCATTGCGCGTGTTCCTCATGCCCTCTCCAATGGTCGGCATCTGTACATACTGCGGGCCCTCTATAGGTGCCTCCGGTGACTCTGCTGGGGGAGGTGCTTCCACTTCCGGGATGGTATCTTTCACGGCATCTTTCACTTTATCCGTCTCCTTTTTTACTTGATCTCCACCCTCTTTTTTTAGCTTTGCTTCGGGTTTTTCTTTGCCTGTTTCCGGAGTCTCCTTGGGAGCTTCGGGAACTGCGGTCTTTGACAGCAGTCGGGATTCTGCACAGGTAACTGTAGGCATGATTCCTCCTTGTGTGAGAGTGGTTTCTGCCGATTCTGAATGAATGAATTTTCGCATGAGCAAATGATGTTATTTTATGCCCAGCAGTCGTTTCACTGTGGCATAGCTGAACTTGGCAAGGGCAACACCACCAACGAGCACACCGACGGTGGTCGGGGAAACGACAGCACCAACAGCAGGCACCTGTGCAGCGAGGTAAGCGGTGAGTCCATAAGCGGCCCCGCCTGCGAGTGTCGTGGCTGCAACGCCGCTCAATGCAATCTTGCCGATCTCTTTGGCCGGAGCAGCAGCGGCAGACCCAAGGGCACCACCCGCCTTTTTCACCCAACCTTCTCCTTTCCGTTCCTTCAGCTTCTTGAATGTCTGATGCACCTTCACACAGAACGCCCGTACGATCTCCATATTCTGCCCGACAGCCTCCGGGCCCATTGGGCGGTCTGGTTCTTTCGGCTTCCTTACACCTACATATTCCTGTTCTGCTTTTTCTGCAATTCCTCGCTGTCGTTCAATTTGCCCTCTTTCTGCGAGCCTTCTCCTTGATCTCTCGATATCAGACTGTAGTTTGCGTTTTCCTGCTTCAGAAGTATCTGGATCATTCACATCTTCCGGCATCCCGATCTTCTGTTCGGCAGCATGTAGCCGATCTTCAATTTCGGTTCTCTGTTCTGGCTGCAATCCGGCAAGGGCTTCAATGGCCCCTTGCAGCCGCCGAATTTGCACCTTAAGGACTGGCCCACGTGCCTTTGCCCTTTCGCTTTCATCCTTTCTTATGGATTTCTCCTGCTGCTCAACAAGGGCCAGCTCATCCTGCAGTTGCTCCAGCTGCGACTGTTTTTGATGAAGTTCGGTCTCCAGAGCTTCCAGCCTCTGCGACTCTTTCTGAGCTTTTTCTTTGAGGCGAGTTTTCTCTTCTTCATCAACTTTTTTTTGTAGAGCCTTTCTACGACCGAGCGTGTGCTGTACATGCGGCGCCGCTGCGAGGGCAAGATCCTGTTCTGTGCGGTATCGCCTGCGGTCAATAACCGCAGCCGGAATGACAATCATCGGCAACCATCGCTTCTCTGAATCCGTGAGCTGGCTCTCTTCCGAGTATTCCATGAGAACATCTGGACGATACAGATCCCCCCCCTTCACATGTGCCGTTTCCGCGGAGAGGATTGGCTCCCCTCCCTTACCTTGTATTTCACCTTTGGCGGAAATCTCCAATCGCTGTGGTACCTTGCGCACAGTGCGGTACAACTGACGAAGCCCGAATGCACCAGCACCAATGGCAAGCGGCAGTGGCGACCATGTCGCCACACTGAGAGCCGCAGCGGTCCCGAATGTAGCGCCGGTGATCTGCCCCTCTCGCTTATCGCGTGCATGATTTGCAAGCAACCGTCCGTAACACACACTGACCTGAAGTAAGTGATCAAGGGCGTCAGTGCTTCCTGCTTCAATCTGTTGATGAAAACCAGCAAGCTGTTGCCGTTCCTCATCTGTCACGCCCCGCACCCCCCTCGGAGGACTGACCTGCAATCCCTCATGTGCCTCACGGCAGAGTTGCCGAAGACGTGCAAAACAATATTTCGCATAGCGTTCGACTGAGCAGAGATAGGGCGTCTCAGAGGGCTTGGCTCTCTCAGAATTATGAAGAGCAATCACAAGTGTATCTTCTCCCGGTTCATCCAGAAGATCTTTGTCTGCAGTCCACTGCCACTGCCTGATCTTGCCTGTGCAGTCTTTCATCCGTTGCTGCGCACCTTCTCCTGCACCAAGAGATGCTTCAAATTCCCTATCCACTTTCGCTCCGTGTGCCAGCCATGCATGTGCCCTCCTCAACACCGGGATGGCAGCAGGCCAAGCAACCGAGATGCCAGGTAAGTACGAAGGTAACGCATTATTCAGAAGCGCAATCTGCGCGGCATCCGTGCCCATTGCCGCAGTCGTGCCCCAGAGTGTGAGGCCACCAGCGGCTGCGGGTCTTCCCACTTCATCCAATCCCACAAATTCCGGTTTTTCGCGCAGATCGCGATACCCCCTCAGAAATTCTCCGGACAATCTATCCTCCTGAGACATCCATGCGAATTTGTTCTGTATCCATTTCATGGCCCTTGCCCATCGTGAAGGAACTGGCGCATGAGGAGCTTCACCGGGAACGGGAGCGGGGGCGGCCGTCAGTTCTGGTGCTCCATCCGGGACTGCAGATGGCATCGAAGTGAGGACATTCCGCAGATGCTCTCGAGCTTGCTGTGCTTGCTCCATAGTGAACGTACCTTCTGCTACGAGACGAGAAATCTCGAACTCCTGTCGGTCTGCCGGAAAAGCTTGGAGCATCACAAAAAGAAGCGCACGATTATCAATCGACTCATCTGCTTTTTCAACAGGGCTTTCAGCATCGGCATTACTTGCACCAGCTATAGGACTATTCTCAGCAGGGACTCCGCCAGTTACAACACCACCGACATCTCCTCTTGTTCCTCCAAGAATCTCTTCCACGGGTTCCCCCTGTGACGGAGACAGTTCGAGACCCTCATCCAAATCTAATGGGGTCAATTCAAAATCGCCCTCTGGGGCGCCCTCGCCTGGCGTCGAGTCATCACCATCCATTGGAAACAGTTCATCGTCACCGCCGTCAGGATTGCCTGGTACCGAAGACATAAAATATTATGAATTAAATTAAATAAAAGTCAATTACGGCATCCATGAGCGATTTTCGAGCTCTTTTAGAAGAGCTGTGATACGTGGCGTAATTGCCCCAAGAAATACTGCCTCCGAAATATCCCTTCCCATTCTCATGGTTGCACCCGGCATTCTCCGACCATTGTAGGAATAGAGACTGTCTCCGGGGACAGTAAAACCTTTCCCTTTGAGATATTCCTTATAAGCATCAATCCCACCCGCATCCTTATACTTCCCTCCATAGAGAACAAATTCCAAAGCCATAGAGACAAGATCCGTATACTGATCAGGAGTTGCTATTGTTAGTCCATAGAGTGCCAACAGACTCTGCTCAAATTTACTGATTCTTTCAGCCTTATCTATGTTTGGAATCTGCTCCACGACTTTCTGAAGCAGACCCGTTGCAGATCCGTCCAAGAGACACTGTAGTCGTTTGGCATGGACGGGCCCCTGTGTCTCACGCGCCTTTGCAAATGTCTTAAGGAGCTTGCCGGCTCTGCGCTCGACAATTGCCGGATCATCGGCACCCGCGATAATTGCAGCAACAATAACCTCGCCGTACGTCTTTGCGTCAGCTTCCGGTACACCGAGAAGGTATTGCACACACGCTGCCCACTCACGCTCACCAGCATCGGCAGAAAATACAGGAGCGGCAGGAACTACCTCCTTGAATCTCTTTCGAAGCTCTTGCCTCTTTCCTTCCACAACACCCTCACCTCCCAGAGCACGAACAAGATCCGCCGGATTTGGGGTATTGGCGGGATTGATTAATCTATCCACTTCACTCTCCGCTACACGGGGCCTGTCGGGAGGTGCGGAGGGACCGGAAGGAGCGGCAGGCGCAGCGGCGGCTCTGGCAGCTTCCTCCGCAGCTTTTGCCACAGTGTCTGGCACGGGCGAAATCGCAGAAGGAGTGAATTCCTTTACAAGATTCGGGAACTTCTTCACGTGATCAACAGATGGCGCGATGCCACGTCGACCGTAGAGTTCGAGACGCATTTGCTTGGCTTGCGCCTTGAATAGCTCCAGATCCACCGGTCTCTTTTGAGCACTCAGAATGGTTTCCAGAACCACATTCGTCACAAGCGCGTTCAGGTAGGTCTCGTATTGCTTGTATTTCTCGCTGTCTTTTCCACCGAATTCCTTTTCCGCCTCACTGAGGAATCGAGCACGGTAGGCATCCACTTGCGGATCCAGAAACTCACTCGCGCGACCTCGGAAAGGCAAGACATAGGAAATTACGGAAAGCCAACCAACTACGGTGTTTTCTTTTCTGGCAGCCTGCATCGCTCCCACAAAGGTTCGCTCATCCCCCACCATCAAAGGCATCTGGAGCACGGTGTTCGTGTTGTAGTGACTCAGAAGATAATTGTAGGCATCGAGTGTTTCCTTCGGGAGCGTCTTCACATAATCCTCGAACTTCTGATCTGCGGTCGGCCATGAGACGGCCAGCCGTTCTGTCAGTTTGAAATTCGGATCATTGCGTTTTTCAAACAGCTTCACGTGTCTGCAGGCCACAAGGTAGGTAAATACCTGCTTCTTCAGCAAATCAAACCAGAGCATCCGCTCGATGGGATCTGTAACCTCGGTTTCGAAGTTCGTTTTTCCGCTCAACTTCTTGAGCCAGCCCTCAAGGAGAACCCCGAACGTATCGGGAACCTCCGCGAACGCGCTCACTTGGTCTGTGAGTGATTTCTGTAATTCTGAGACCTTGGCAAGAGACTCCACATGCGCTGGCAGCGTGAAAGCGGTATCCAGATCCAAATCAAGAGCACTCTTTGCACTTTCGACAAAATAATTGAGAACAGGGCCCGTTACTCCATTGGAGAGAAGCATAAGATATGTGCTCTTCGCTGCTTCCCTTGCTCCTTCTACTCCTCTGCCAGTTGTATCAAACATCCATTCACAGGCTTCGGGGGTTTTCTGAATAAAGAATATTTTTGCATCAGCACATTTTTGAGCAATAAGTTTCCAACCAGCAGCAAAATCCTCTTTTGATTCAGCCCACAATTTGGTCTTCGTAAGTTTTGCCCAATCCCATACTGAGTCTGCCGATGCAAACACCATCCCTTTCCCCGCTTCCCACATCTCCGGCACCTTATGCACCCCCTGCTTCATCATCACCCACGCCTGCACGCCGTACTTCTTGACGAGTGCTGAGGCTTCGTCGTAGGTGTAACCGAACATATCCGCGGCGGCCTCGAGGTAGCTTCGATTCTCCAGCATCTCCTTCGTCGGCATCTGGCACTCCGACATGATCACCTCGAACATCGTCGCCGGCTTGAGGGAGGTCGCACGATTCGCGACATAGCGTCGCTGGATCAGATCCGCGCCCTGCTCGGCATTGGTATCGGTATTGCCGCCGGCAAGTCCGTTGATGCGGGCCACATCGCCGCACAGCGCCTCGAAGGCGTAGTACGCGACCTCACAGGCCTTTTCGCGCGAGCCCGTGGCACCGAGGTTGTCTTCGATATCCGAAACGCGCAGTGACTTGGGAGCGCCGAGCGAGAACTGCTTGCCCCCGCCGGACTTTACGGCATTGCGCCACGCGAGCAGCTCTTGCACCGCAACGGGATTCTTCTCATTCATCAGGACGCGGATGGCCGCCTGCCCTGACGGCTGCATCAGCACCGCGTAACGCTTGTCGAGCGCGGCGCCGCGCCGGCGGAACGCCTCCAACGGGGAGCTGCGGTCCTCCTTATTCTTAAAGCGAAGGTTCTCACCCAGGAGGTCTCGGCCCGTCCGCTGCTTCACGATGGCATTCACACCAAGGAGGATCGGCAGGCCCAGAAGGACGAACTTGCCCTTCTTGCTCTTCCACGCCTCCTTGATCATCCAGTATGCGGCGAAGGCGATGGCGATCACCTCGGCCTTGCCGATCATGTCGGTGTTCCACAGATCCTTCATGGATTCAATGCCGGTACGCAGCCATCGGTCGACAGGATTCGTGAATTCGTCTTCATCCTCGATCTGCTCTTTGGCTTTGATACTGCCGCGCATCTCGAAGAGGAGTCGCTGCTGGAACGCATTGACCGCCAAACGGGCATCGATCACCGAGACTTTTTCGGTGCGGCCCTGATACTCATAAGTCTGTTCCTCGCCCGTGACGAATGCCTCGAGGAAAGCCGCCTTCGCGGGAGAGTCCTCGAGCGCGATCTCGAGCGATGCACGCACCTTTTCCGGCGGATCCATGATCCAGCGGCCGACGCCTGCGGCGAGGTTCAGTGCGGGATTCGCCGGATCTTTGGCCTGCCGCAGAAGATCGAGGGCACGGGGATTGAAGTTGAGCCCACGCTGCTTATAAGGAGAGAGAATATCGCGCCCCGCCTGTGTTTCGACGATGGCACGCGCATCGATGGTGCGCAGAAACGCTTTCTTGTCTGCGGCATTCATCTCGGCCATCTGTTCATCCACGAATGTGTCCTGCTGCTCGGGCGTGTGAAGGGTCTTCGCCTCTTGCAAGAGTTCCAAAGCCGCCTTCAGGCCCGCTTCGGGATCCGTCTTGGTGCCCTTGTGCATGGCCATCCAGAGCGTCAATTGCCGAAGCCTGCGTGAGCACAAATTCCAACCGAGAACATTCAATCGGCCGATCACATACTGGTTGGCCATGAGGAGCGCCTCCGCCTGCACATTGTGCTCCGACGGAGAGACCGCGGGATCTCCGCGGAGTGCCTTCAACTGGGCTTCTCTGCGGCTATGCAGTCCGGTTTCCGTCGTCTCGAGGAACCGCTGCGCTCCCGAGGATGTCTTGAGCAGCTTCTCGAGCGAGGCCTTGCCGTCCTTCAGGGCTGCCTGCTGATTCAGCAGTGTGAGGAGGTCGGCATCGTGTTCCGGATCCCAGAAATTCTTGCGGATGCCCGCGATGTAATCCCACCACATGCTTCCGCCCGCTTTGGCGAGCTTCCAGAATTCGGAGGCATGGAATGCGACGGATTCCTTCCACGTGACCTCATGCACCTTCGCCGTGCGCATCTGCTTGTACAGGTCCATCGGCTTCGCTGTGACCGGGAACTCGCCCAAGAGCTGAATGAGCGCAAACTTGTCCACAAGGAACGAATTATCGGCCTGTTGCTTGAGTGGCCCCCCCGCGGCCTTGAACTCCGCAAGCTTCTCCTTCGCTTTCCGGTCCGCCTCCGTTCCATTCCCGTCGAAAAAGAGGAACGTGAGGTATTCGAGCAGCAACGTACCATCGTTCTTAAGCCGGAAACCAGTGCCGGAACCCGTCGGCTCCGTCACGCTCTCGACGATTGCCGTAGCACTTTCTCTTCCGAGGAAGCCTGCTTCGTCGACATCTGTTTCCACTTTGATTTCCCCGATCTCCTTTTTCAGCAAGTCAAGTTTCGCACTCGCCTCGATGTCATAGTATCCCGCACGCGACGACGCTTTGATGACGTTCTTGGTGACGAGGGAATCAAGATATCGCTGCACCGCTTCCGGTGAGGGTGCGTACATGCCCCTCTTCATGATCTCCGAAACGAGTGCTTTGAGAGAATCGATTTTGACCGAACCTTCTCCGATGGCTGAGCCTGCTTTCGGCTCAAATATTGCATCAACCTTCGGGGTAGCTGCAGGTATGCCGTACAGCGCCTCCTTCTTCTTTTTCCCGAACTGTTCCATCTGCGCGATGGAGATGAGCACGCCCGGGCTAGGACGGTAGTTGCCGTCCTCCAGCATCTTCACAACCGTATCCGGCATGCGGGCACGAAGCGCCAGCGCCGAGAGCGAAACGCCTGTGGGATTATCGATCTTCACGCCTTCGCTCTTCAGGTACTCCTCCGCCTTGCCGGTATTCCAGAGACTCAAAAGGTCGCGGGAGAAGTCCTCGATCGAAACAGTGGCGGACGGGGTGGTCTTCTTCAATTCTGTTTCCGACTTCGCGCGGTCCGCCTCCACCGCATCCCTTCCGCCTTTGAGGATGGCGAGGATGAGCTTCTTGATCTCGTTTGCGTCTTTGATCTGGTACTTCTTCCGGATCCGCTCCACCTGCGAAGCCTCCGTCAGTTCCACACTGGTCTTGAGCCCGAGTGCTTCCTCGATTTTCTGTTTCTGACCATCCGTCAGCTTGGTCTTCTTCAGAATTTCCAGCCGCTGGATCAGCGCATCGAGACGGAACTTTCCGTTGCGCTCAAGCGACAGGTGAATCAGCGCCTCCTGGTCGGTACCGCCGAGGCGGTCCAAGTAGCGCAGGCGCTCCTGAAACGCATCCGCGATGAGCTTCTGCTGATTCATCTGAAGCTCCGACAACTTGGCATCGATGGCCCGCATGGCGGCCTCCACCTTCTTGCGCTCATCCGGATTCAAAAGCTCGATGCCGCCGGTCTCGCGAACGATCTTGAGTAATGCCGAGCGCCGTGCAGTCGGCTCGGTGGCAATGGTGTACGGGTTGAGCTTGGCTTCGGGTATGTCGACTGCCTTGAATTTGTCCGTCCACTTCTTCGCGTTATTGACTTCGTCATCGGTGGCCCAGAGAATGTCTTTCATCAGATCGACCAATTGATCGAACCGCTTCTTGAACGTATCGACGTTCGCCTTCTTCGTGAGTATCCCGCTCAGCTCAGCATCAAATCCGGGAAAATCCCCCACCCCTCCGGCATCTTTGTAGGCTTTCTGCAGTTTTCGGAGGTCGTCGATGGTCGCCTTCAGGATCTCTGCGCACTTTTTCGCCAGATCCGTGGATTTGTCCTTGGCGGCATTGATGGCCTGCCCCTCGCCGGTGAATATGTCGTGACTCTTCTGCAGGAACGACAGGGCAATGGCATTCAGCCACTTCTTCGAGTCTTTGCCCGCAAGCAATTCCACTTGCGAGGCGATCATGTCCAGCGTTTCCTCATTTGCGAGCATCTCTTTGATTTTTGGATCATTCAGCGTCGTTGCGGCGTCACGGAGCGCCTTCTTGGCTTCGGCGAATCCGGGGCCGCGCTTCTCTGTATCCAGCCGCATCGCATCGCCGCTGCGCTCCGGCGTCTTGTCGTAAATCAGCCGCGCTTCGCGCAGTCCCTCAGACCCGAAATCCGGAAAGAGTTTTTGTGTCATAAAATCCAACTATTGTACCAAAAATCGGGTTTTTGTTCAATGGAGCTTAAAGACGTCGCTTAAGCCAAATCAGGGCGACCCCCACGCTCGAAAGCGCCCCCAGCGCGCTCACTTCGGGCACGGGGGACTTTTCCGCGACAGGAGCTGCAGCGGTGAGCGTGGCCGGCAGTTCGGACAGGGCGAAGGACATGACGAGGGAACCAGAGGAATGAAAGGAAATAGAGGAAAGAGAAGAAAGAGAGGATCGGGAAGCCACGACGTAGCGCGTTCGCGAAAAGGCAGGCGTGGTCGCGACGATGGATTTCTTTATGACTGCGACAGAGGGGGCAGGTGACAACACCGTTGTCTGACAAGCATTCGGTAACTCCGGAGTGGGGTCGGAACTTTTCCATTCCCCATCGCAGAAACTGAGCGAAATTCCTGCTTTGAGTTTCGGGATGGAAACGTGATCCGACCAGGAAGCATCCGGAGCGATCAGCCACACGTCATCGCCGGAATCATTGAGCTGAAGCTTGGTCCCGCCGCCGGGAAACAGCCGGTACTCCCCTGCTCCGATCCGGGAATCCGAAGGGAGCTTATATGGCTTACTGCCGCCATCTTTCAGGTCATCGAGGATCCAGCCTGCAAGGGAAATAGCGTGATCGGTCGGATTATGTAACTCGATCCACTCGTCGCCCGTCATCTGCACTTCACTCAAGGTCACCCCCGTCTCGACGCGGACTTCCTCCTGCATGCTCATCAGCACGATACTGGAAGAGCTTGATGACGCGCTTGAGCGGGAATGAGAGGAGACCGAGGATGCCGAGGATGCAGATGAGGCCGATGAACGAACGGCTGCTTCCTCCTCCGGAAGCACGGTGACTGAGAGCTGGGCGACGGAAATGCCGCCGCAAAAATCCCGAACGGTCAGCCGCACGCTGAAATCCCCGGGATCGGAAAACGTGTGCGATGGCGGATTGCAGGCACTACTCACCGCATCATCACCCAAGTCCCACGCGCAGCTTGCCGAAGCCAAAGATCCGGCTCCCACGGCGGCCTCAAGATTGAGCGTCACATGTTCCGTTCCCTGAACGTACGCGCTGCCGACCGACGCCGATCCGGCATCCTGAATGACGATGCGCGGGGCGAGTGATCCTGCGGTATTCGGTCTGCCTTCACTCGGCACGCAGAACGCACGCAGCTGACCGGGAGCATTGGGATCCCGCCCGAAACTTACCTCCTCCGCGGTCAGCGGATACTCAAACGCATCGATGAGCGCAGACCCGTTCATCAGGCTCACACGCTCACCACTGTTACTCAACGGAAGACCGGTGACGGATTTGCGGAAGGATACATACTCGCCTGCCGCGAGAAGGAAACCCGAACCGGAACGCGGAAGAATGCGATAGACGTGGCTTCCGGCACCGAGTGACCATCCCGCGATGTCCGTGGAATCCGCTCCCAGATTGGCGATTTCGATCCACTCATCCGTATCCGCGCCGATGGGGTTGGCGAGGACCTCGGTGATGAAGACGGAAAGAGAGGATGCCGAAGAGACAGAGGATGCCGACGAAGCAGAGGATGCAGAAGATGCCGACGAGACCGAGGATGCAAACGAAATCGAAGAGGATGACTCGCTGCTCACAGAGGAACCGGAGCCGGAGGATGAAGAGGAGGAATCCGAAGATGCCGACGAGACCGAGGAGGCAACGGAAGGCGCACTGACGCTCCCGATATATCCCGGCGTGCCGAAGATGGGCGATCCATCTTTGAATCCGGATGATGCGGTGACCGTCCGCCAGTTTTCCGGAACGTTGCCCGGAGCATGGAGATCGATACGCTCCATGCTGGCCTTGGTGCCTCCCGACGGATTGGCTCCCGCAAGCGGATTCCCGACTCCGTCATCCACCTCGTCGCGCACAGAGCCTACGGCATCGCGGAGTCTCAGGAGCAACTTGGTATTCGGCAGACTCATGGACGACGTCGTGATCCACGGTTCCGACAGAAGCCTCGAAGAAGCGGCGACATAGTGACTGAGCACACGCACGTCCCCGGCCGGGATCAGTGCGCCCGTCGCAAATGTAACAATCACCGCCTCCTCACCCGTGCTCTTGAGACCCGTGAATGTCCAACCGGAGAGGTCGCAGTCGCTCGTTCCCGCGCACGCGATCTCCACCCACTCATCGGCAGTCGAGAGATCGGATCCCATCCACATCACTTCGCTGATGACCGCCGAACCGATCGAAGTGCTGTCATCCGCAAACGCCCGATGCATCGCCTGCCCGGGCAAGAGGCAAAGCAGCATTCCTGCCGGAAGCAGGTATGTGAGAAGCCGGTACAGAAACCTGTTCGGTTCCAAAGCACACCATTGCAGCGCAATTCATGGATCAGAGCAGCACTCCCGAGTAAACGAAACAGAGCCGGTGTCTTTTTTTTGGCTTCTGTAAAACAAAAAACAAGTTCTATGCCCCCCCAGAACGTGCAGGCATCAGCCCGTGAATATTCCTTCTTGTTCGTCCCCGCTCTGCGTCAGTTCTTTTCTGTGTCGCCATCAAGAAGTCGTATTCAACCCGAGGTTTCTCGGCAGCGAGCGACCGATTTGGCGGTAACCCATAACTATCGTAGATCGGATTACCGAATCGTGTGAACCCTACGACTTTTGCGCACTCTGGCATTGGCAGTTCGGAGTTATTTCGACGCATGTAACCGCATTGTATGCATGCATCACAATCAGTCAAGAAAAGATCTTTCTATCCTAAAGCCCATATTCGTCAACAGAACCTTTTGGCTTCCGGACTGCACGGTGGCTTCACAAAGCGCCGACTTTCTCTCTTCTGCCATGAGCCAAAATCCGATAGAATAGTGGCGAGCTCACCTATGAGCTTTTTCTCTTCGTTACAAGCATCTTCCCCCTCTGCTCCCTTCCTTTCGAACTCATTCCTGTGACGCATCCATCTCTATTCGCGGCAACTCCCCTCTTTATTGAGAGGAGAGACAGGTAAGAAGCGAAAGGCCGAGCAGGGATTTTTTTCCTGTTCCCCTTCGATCCATGGACAACACCATTGTATTCCTCGCACTCCTCGGAGGTGCCGGTCTCGGTGTGCTCGCCGGCTGGTTCCTGTTCAACAAAGGCAAACACGTCAGCGCGACCCTGCAGGCAGACATCAGCAAAAAGGAGCAGGAAGTCGAGAGGTTGAACCTGCGCATCGCGCAGGCGCAGAGCCAGATCAAGACGGCCGAGGCCGAGGCGCGCGTCGCGGCGAAAGAGCTCCTCTCGGAGGCGAAAGCGCAGGCGGCAGAGATGGAAGCGAAGCTGGAGAAAGAGCAGGGCCGTATCGAGGAGAAAGAGAAAACGCTCGATGAGAAAGTCCGCGAGCTGGAGCGTCAGCGCGCGAACATTGCGAAGCAGGAGCAGGAAGTTGTCTCGCTCAAGACCGAATTGACCGCCGCCAGTGCCTCGCACCGCGAAGCGCTGGAAAAAGTTTCCAAGCTGACGCAGGAGCAGGCGAAGGAACAGCTGAAAGAGGAGCTCGTACACGAGTTCTCATCCTTCTATGCCGGGCAGGCCAAGCTGGTCAAAGAGCAATTCAAGGAAGAGGCCGAAGAGGAGGCCAAGAACCTGCTGGCCGAAGCCATGCAGCGCTACGCATCAGAGGTCGCGACGGAATCCACGGCCACCGTGGTGCAGCTGCCGTCCGATGACGTGAAAGGCAAGATCATCGGCAAGGAGGGACGCAACATCACCGCGTTCGAAGCGGCCACGGGCGTCGACATCATCATCGACGACACGCCCGGTGCCATCGTGATCTCGGGCTACGATCTGGCCCGGCGCTACGTGGCCAAGCTGGCCATGGAGAAACTGATCAAGGACGGGCGCATCCAGCCGGCACGCATCGAGGAGGTCGTGGCAAAGATGAAAGAGGAAGTCGGCAAGATGATGCTGGAATTCGGCAAGCGCGCCGCAGAAGAGCTGAGCATCACCAACTATCCGCAGGACCTGCTCAAGATCATCGGGCGACTCCGCTTCCGCACCAGCTACGGACAGAACGTGCTCAAGCACTCGCTCGAGATGGCCAATATCGGCCGCATGCTGGCCGAAGAGATCGGCGCCGACGCCAAGGTGGTGACGGAAGGCTGTCTGCTGCACGACATCGGCAAGGCGCTCGATCACGAGATCGCCGGCACGCACGTCGAGATCGGCCTCGAGATCGCCCGCAAGTTCAAGGTCCGCCCCGAGGTGTTGCACTGCATCGCCTCGCACCACGGCGATACGCCCATCGAGTCGCCCGAAGCCTTCATCGTGGCGGCGGCGGATGCGATCTCGGGCGCACGTCCGGGTGCGCGGCGCGAATCCTTCGAGGCCTACGTGCGCCGCCTGAAGGAGCTGGAAGAAGTGGCCAAGGGTTTCGAGGGCGTGAAGCGCGCCTTTGCCATCTCGGCCGGCCGCGAGGTGCGCGTGTACGTGGATACGGAAAAGGTGGACGACCTGGGTCAGGCACGATTGGCCAAAGACATCGCCGAGAAAATCGAGAAGGAGCTGACGTATCCGGGCGTCATCAAAGTGAATGTGATCCGGGAACGGAGAATCGAAGAAGTGGCGAAGTGAAAAGGTTTTGAAGGTAATGAAGGTATTGTAGGTAATGAAGGTACTGAAGGTAGTGGAGACCCAAACCTCCCTTACCTTCTTTACGTTCCTGACCTTCCTTACCTTCCTTACCTTCCTTACCTTCCTGACCTTCCTCACGTTCCTTACTTTCCTTACCTGTCTGATCTCACAACGTCCCCCTCACACCCGCAAACATCAATACCAAAAATTACCCTCTTCCCGTCAAGCCATCACGGATGCGCTCAGTTCCAGCAATGGTACGATTTGCTAAATACTTCTCCCGCTCTCTCCCATGGTTTCAAAGCGCATTGTTCTTCTTGGAATTTTTTCTCTCAGCGTCGCTGCCGCATTCGCCGGAACGCTTTGGAATCTGCGGGGAGATGACCTGCAGGGGCAACTCGCCTCAGGAGCATCACAAGTGGTCGATGACGGTGATACGAGCTTCAGGACAAACGGGAAGGGTTGGCAGACCTTTCAGCACAATCTGGGATATAAGGGAGATATCTCCTCGCCGACTTCTCCTGCCGACCTCACACTGGGGGCAACATGGACGTTTGCGAACGTGTCTGCGGGCCAGTACAAATTTTTCGTGACCTTCAAGGCCTACAGCCTGCTCACCAATCAGGCGCCGTACGTCATCAGGGACGGAACATCCGCGATCGGCTCGGCGACGATCAATCAGAAGGTCGACCCCTCGGGTAATACCTTCGACGGCAAAAACTGGATGCTGCTCGGCACGTTCACCGTGAAGGGGCCGACGGCTTCCATCACCCTCTCCCGTCCGCCATCGCTTTCGGCAAACGGCGTGATTGCGGACGCCGCGCGCATCGAGCGCGTGGGTGGCACCGCTCCTGCCGCTCCGACCGCGGCACCGGGCAACTCCCTTCTGCCGAGAGGCGCCGCCTCTTCGTTCGCGCAGGGCATCGCTACTCCCGGCGTTCAGCAAAGCTCCGCGAGGGTCTTCGGCCTTCCGGTCACCGGTACGCAGACTCAGGGAACCGGCGTGAGCAGCGCCAAACAAGTGAATAATGGAAGCAACACACCCGCTTCCCCTTCTGTAGCACTTGGTACCTCTTACATGCCTCCTAATAACCAAAATTGCCCGATCGGCGCCAATAATTGCTCTGGGTGTCGCCTCGGCATGAGTACGCTGGAATGCGGACAATGGCTCTGTACGATAAGCGGGAAGGACTACGACCAGAGAACCAATCGCTGCATCTGCCGTCAGGGCACAGGATGTCCCGACGGGAATCAGGATCCCTTCTGCGAGTGCGCTCCCATCACCTGCCCACCGGGCTACCACCTTGGAGACAAGGGATCTCCCACCACCTGTCTTCCGGATTCCGTCTGCGGAGACAGCTACCTTGAATACACTAACGTACCGCGGGAATACTGTGAACTGGATGGCAACCAGGGATGTCCGCCGGAACGTACGTGCAGCACGTGCCAGTCCTGCCTGGTCTGCGGCGACACCCTGCTCACCAACAACGAAGAATGCGAAACGGACTACACGTGCGCTTCGGGAAAATCCTGCAGCCCCACCTGCACCTGTACGGACTCTTCTACCCCGCTCACGGCCAATGTCACGACCACACTCGCAAGCAACAGCCGTCTGGCGACGACGACGGTCATCTCGAACGACGTCACGCGCGTAAGCTGGTCGGTCCCCGTGCGCTCCGGAGAGCTCTACGACGTGTACGTGGCCACACGACCCTCGTGCAATTCGACCAACGTCTGCCCCGAACCAGCGTGTCCGTCCAACTTCTGGAAAATCTACAATGGCTCACAGGAGGTCCGCCCGCTGCTCATCCCCTTCGGCAACCCCCTCTGCTACACATGGCCCGACCCCCTGAATAGGGGCACCGTATGGATCCGTCTCGCACAGGTGCCGGCTTCGTCCTCCACAATCAGGGTACAGCATGAGCCCACTCCCCTCCCCATAAACGGAAATCCCAATGACCCCGCACGTCGCACTGCCCTCGCAACTTCAATCCGCCTCGTGAAAGTCACCCCCGGTACCGAGGTCCCCGCGCCCCTCGGCGTCACACTCATCGACGACGGGGATCAGGGCTTCTCCGTCAGCGGTACCTATCAGACGTCCTCCGCCCCCCCGACTCTCCCCTGGTCCTCAACGGATCAGGGTCAGCTCAGCTTCGGGGACGATTTCGTGAGCCCGTCGTACTATCCCTCGTGGGCCTTTACGGTTTCTCCGAACTCCAACTATCGCGTGCTCGTCTCGTATCGTTCTTCCGGTAACACCACCTACAACAGAACCTACTCGATCACCGACGGGTGGAATAATTCCCTCCCGCCGGCTCCCAGAGGCCAGGAACTGGGGCCCGTCACCATCGATGGAAGGAACCCCCCGGATGGCGGGTGGTACCGTGGCGTACAGTGGAAAGACATCGGATCATTCACAGTCCGATCGAGCCGGCTCACCATCACCGGCAAGACGGGCTTCTTCGGTTCCGATGCCATCCGCATTGAGCGGACAAGCGGCCCCGTCTCTTCGCGATCCTCTGCCGCAAGTTCGGTCTCCTCTGCCGCAGCCTGCGCCCGGGAAGGGGAGATCATCACAGAAATGAATATGCGTCTCTGCTGCACGGGCCTCGTTCTGCGCCCCAGCGTGACTCCTTCGGGCAATCAATGTCCCGATATCTCCCTCAACTCTGTGTGCACACTGTGCGGCAATGGCACCTGCGGCTTCGGCGAAAACTTCTGTAACTGTCTCGCCGATTGTCCGCGCCCCGCTTCCAGCTCATCAGTTCGCTCACAATCGTCGGCCAGCTCACAGGCATGGACGGAGTGCCCGACATCCACCTTATGCACGAAACGTTGGGCAAACAATCAGTGCAACAGCCTGGCCATTGATTGCGCCCCCGGATCCTCCCTGCAGTGCGACTCCACGTGCGGCAACTCTTCCTGCTCCGGCCAGTGCTGCCGGTGTGTGGGAGGGAGCTCTTCGTCCTCCAGATCTTCTGCTTCCGCCTCTTCTGTTGCCACCTGCTCCGCCGCCCCCTGGACAGCGTGTCCGACGGGATACTTTTGTGGAGCAGCCTGCGCGGAAGGAAGTTGCTGGCAGGGAGATATCTTTGACTGCCCTTCCGGTCAGCAACCCCAGTACGTCGGCACCTGCGGCAATACGACATGCTCCGGTCGGTGCGGCCGGTGCGTGGGAGGATCATCCTCCAGCTCCGTTCAAGCCTGCATCGCAGAGGGCCAGACGGGTCACTCCATTCCAACGCCGGGTGACCAGTGCTGTGTAGGACTCCAGACGATGCCCACGTTCACGGTCGCCACTGACGGATCGTGCATTGGAAGAACGGACGGTTCGTTCTACTGCACAGCACTCTGCGGTAACGGACAATGTGTCGGAGTCGAGAATGCCTGCAACTGTCCGGCAGACTGCCAGCAATCATTGTGCGGCAACGGACAGGTCGACACCGGCGAACAGTGCGATGGTTCGACCACTCCCTGCCAGAGCGGCCAGAGCTGCACGCTGGACTGTCAGTGCGCCACGGAACCCCCGAGCTCAATCCAGTGGCAAATGGTGGGAAACTCCTACCTCGTAAGTACGCTCACTGACTACGCCCTCTTCGGGCACGGCTCCTCCCTCTACCTTGTGGGAGGCATGGACTTCTGGGGCGCGACGAAGAACGAGCTGCGCTCCACCGACGGCCTCAGCTGGACCAGCGTGGCCTCTCTGCCGCAACCCCTCGCCAATGCCGCTTCTGTGCAAACGGAAGGAAGCGCTTTGCTCCTGGGTGGCTTGTACAACAGGGATAGCGTGGTGCATTGGGCCTTCGATACCCCCAACCTGCTCACCATCGCCTTCCGCTCCAATCCCGCTCTCGCCCTGCCCGTCCCCCGCTACGACGGCGCTGCCCTGCGCATGGGGACCCGCACCTTCTTCCTCGGCGGCTTCTACAAAGCCACCCCTCTCGGCGGTTCGCTGCTGGGTTCGCTGCTGGGAGCCCTCATCGGCCAGACTGCCGTGCCGTACCCCTCCAATGAAATCTATATGCACAACGGCACCAGCTGGACACGGGTGCAGCCGGATCTGCCGTTCCACGTGACGAAGAACGATGCCTTCTCCCTCGGCGGCAAGCTCTTCATCCTGGACCGCTCCAATCCCCGCAAGGTCTACATGTCCGAGAATGGCACCGCGTGGGCACAGGTGTCGACCCTCCCGGCCGCCACCTCAGACATGCCCCTGCTCATGCCTACCCTGCACAAGGGAGCCATTTGGCTCCTCGGCAAATCCGGCACCTTCGCGGGCTCCGCCGTCGCCACGACCGATGGGCGGCAGTGGCAGACTGTCACGGGAGCCTTCCCCTCTGATCTCAATGATTTCAGACCGGACAGCGCCGTCTCTTTCAAAGATGAGCTGTGGGTGCTCGGCACCGTCAGCGACTACTACATCGGCGGCAACGGCCGCAACGGCAAAGTGCTCAAGACCGGTGCTGCGGGCGGGCCTGTCTGCGGCAACGGACACATAGAAGGAGAGGCCTGTGATGACGGAAATACGGCAAATGGCGATGGATGCGATCAGAGCTGTCACATCGAACAAGGCTGGATCTGCGGCGGAACGACCGGACAGCAGAGCGTCTGCTCACACTGGATCGGCTGTGATGACGGATTCTCGTGCTCAGGAAATCCGTTCTTCGGCAACGACAATGCGTGGCACTGCGGATTTACCGGAGGCCTGGAGCCCGGATGCCATGTGGAACGCAACGGCGCAAGTTGTGGCAATGATGAATGGTGCCAGTCAGCCACCTGTCAGAAAATCGTCTGCGACGGGTCTTCCTCTTCCGCTTCTTCCTCCTCTTCATCCTCTTCCTCCTCGTCTGTCGCCTGCGCCCAGAACGGCCAGAAGGTCTACGGTTCCTCACAGTTCGGCCCCACGGTGTGTTGCAGCAAGAATGCCGGCATCAAGCCGAATAGCACACTGGCCGGGAATATGTGTATCTCCACGAATGACGGATCCAAAGGAACCTGCGTCGACAACTGGTGGCAGACGTGCGGCAACGGCACCTGCGCAACAGGCGAGGATAAGTGCAGCTGTCCGGCGGATTGCTCCATCCCCTGGACGCAGGTGGGACCCCCTCACCACGATTGGACGACATGCAATGCCGAGTGTGCCTCCCGCGGCAAAACCTGCGCGCAGGAAGGCTGCACCCCCGCCACAGCCTGGAACGGCACCGTCTTCAGCGGCGGCGAGAAGCTCCTCTCGAACGGCAGCACGACCGTCTCGTATGCGTGCGACAACGCGTGGGGCACGCTCAACAGCGCTGACAAGAATTACTGCTGCTGCACCGGAGAGACGGTGTCTTCTTCCAGCTCATCTTCCGCCTCGTCTCTCGCCTGCACGCCCGAAGGCCAGACCCATGCCGTGATCCCCGGTGCCTCCTGCTGCGCAGGACTCACCGATGTCAACACATCCGCCCCGAATGCGGACGGCTCCTGCACGCCTGCCCCTCTGGGAGTTTCCCGCTGTACCAAATGCGGCGATGGCGTCTGCGGCACAGGAGAGAACAAGTGTAACTGCTCACAGGACTGCCCCGTCGCCTGCCGCGTTACCCAGCCTCCGCTCTGCATGAACGGCATCCTTGTGCCACAGCTCGGTCCCGATGCGAACGGCTGCAGGCTCCCTCCCGTCTGTTGTGAGGGCGCCAACAATCCCACGGCCAACTGCAGCATGGATCTGCAATGTGCCGGAGGAACCTGCGTCATCTCTTCGTGCACGTGCCAGTAATTCCCCTTTTCCCTCAAGTGTAACGATGCCCTCTCTCCGCTTGCGCTGGCCGTCTCTGCTCCTCCCCCTCGGTCTCTTCGCGGTCATCGCGGGCGTGATCATCACGCTGCGCTCAGAGACGCCCTGGACCGCCCAGACCGTCGCTCCCCTGTGCGGCAACGGTGCCGCCGATCCCGGAGAGAACTGCATGGAGCCCGGCCTGGGAACCTGTGCCACCGGCCAGGAGTGCATCCAGTGCCGCTGCCAGACACCTGATATGAATTTCCGCTGCGGGAACACCTACGGACGGACCGGCGGCTGTTCCCGTGCGGGAGCGCTCTGCATCATCTCCTGTCTGGGAGGCAGCCGCGTGGTGACGGGCAAGTGCGATGCGAACAGAAACTGCTACGGCTCGTGCGGCGACGGCATCGTGCATACCGGCGAACAGTGCGATACCGGCGATAGCAACAGCACCGCGTGCACGGAGTACTGCACCGTCCGATCGGGATGGACGTGCACCGGTTCGCCTTCGCGGTGCACCATGACTGATGCCGCGGCTTCGGCCTCGGCGGCGGCCTCGGCGGCCTATGCCAATCAACCGGATATCATCCTCGATGATGCGCAGGGATTCCTGACAAGCCTGGGGAGTTGGACGACCGCTTCAGTCGGATTCCGGGGGGCACAGCACGTCCATGATTCCGGCCCGCAGGACTGGAACCGGCCTCTGGAGTACGGCGGCTTCTCCGCCACGATTCCTACTCCGGGCGACTACGGCATCTACGTTACCTGGTCGCCGAACTCCACCTTCTCCGACAGGGTGACACTCTCCATCCACCGCTCTTACGGATACGTGGGTTCTCCCTCGGACAACACCGCTTGGGCGCGCACGGACTTGAATCAGCGTTCGAATCCCTCCAATAGCTGGTCGTGCGACGGAAAGCAGTGGCAGTACATCGGCAGAATCGCGGTCGACTCGACCAACCGGTACGTCGGCGCGTTCTTCTCGACCGGCAACGGCGCCCCGCGGAATTCGCGCTTCGCCGTGGACGCGGTGATGTTCGTCCCGGAGTCACGGCGGCCGAACTGCGGAACGTCTTCTTCGGCCTCCTCGGGAGGTGCGGCTTCTTCCGCCGCCTCTTCGCAGTCTTCCGCCCTCTCCGCCCCCGCCCTGTGCACCGCCAGCATCCTCCCGGCGCCCCAGATTCCGGCGTGGCTCACCAGTGAGGATTTTAACCGCGATGGACACCCCGACCTCGCAGTGCTCGGCGTCCACAGTTTCGGCTCAGCAGGGGGACAGCTCTCCATCTACCTTAATCGCGGGAACGGCACCTTCCTTCCCAAAGCAGACGTCGGCGGCACCCTCTTTCAGGGAATCGCTGCCGGGGATTTCGATCGGGATGGCGCTCCGGATCTCGTGCTCAGCAACAACAACGGGTCCCTGTCGGTCCTCCGCAATAATGGCGCCGGACAGTTCCCCACTTCTCCGCAACAAATCACCCTCTCCCCATCCATGAGCGTTCCCGAGCAGATTGCCGTCGGGGACATAAACCAGGACGGAGATCCGGATCTGCTTGTCGGCTCGCTCAATGAAGGGGCGAACGTGCTCTACGGCGCTGCAGGTCTCGGTTTCACGAGCGGCCCGCGCCTCGGAACCACCGGGGGCAATCAGATGAATCCGACCCTCGTCGATGTGAATGCGGACGGCTCTCTCGATGCCATCACGACTCCGGGCGGTGCGAACGGCCCGAAGCTGGTGGTCTACCTCAACGATCGGACGGGCCATTTCGACAGCGGGACCTCTTATGACTCCACAGGAAATCCCTACACATTGAACCTCTTCACCGGTGATCTGAACGGCGACGGAAAGATCGACCTCGTCCAGGCCACAAATCAGAATAAAGAGGTCATCGTCTGGGTAAACAACGGCAATGGAACCTTCAGGCAGGCGAGCAAGTTCACCGCAAGCGGAGGCGCACGGGACGGCGCGCTCGCCGATTTCAACGGGGATGGAAAACTCGACTTCTTTGCCGGCAATTACGTCTGGAATTTCTTCTTCCACCGGGGGAACGGGGACGGAACCTTCGGCCCCTCCCAGTCGATCACTTTCCCGGTCGTGGGACGGCAGGTCGTAGCGAAGGATTTCGACCGCAACGGATTCCCCGATATCGCCATGGCGCTTGCGGAGAATCAGAATGGCGTTCTCGTGTTCCTGAATAACGGATCATGCCTCTCCGGCGGGCCGGCGGCTTCTTCCGCCCCCGCATCATCTGCCCCTGTTTCCTCCGCTGCCGCCCGCTCCATCACCATCACGTCACCGAACGGCGGAGAGACCTGTACCGTTGGACTACCGTGCTCCCTCGCGTGGACATCCGGTGGTTTGGGCGATGACAGTATCGCCATCGATATTGTCAATTATGCAACGAACAACAATGGCGCACCGATTCAGATCGTCAATGCCGCCTGGGGCGTGAAAGCGTCCGACGGGTCGTATTCCTGGACCCCCGTGTCCAACATCACGCCGGGCACGAGATTCAAAATCAGAGTGTACGACGAAGATCATTCCGTGACGCCCGTCCGGGTTACGGAGGATTCCAGCGACAATTTCTTCACCATCGTTGCGCCGCCTGTCTCGTCTCAATCCTCCAGTGCCTCCGCGGGTTCCACCGGAGCCTGCACCGATTCGGACGCAGGGCGCAATTTCACCGTGGTGGGCACGATCACCAACTTCCTCCATGGCAACCAAGTGGTTCCCTCCTTCGGCGACGTGTGCTTCAAGGACAACAATCACAACCCGGCCATCGATCCCAATATCCTCCTCGAGGGATACTGCGGAGATGACGGTTACGGTCATCTGGATCAATTCCGGTGCCCCGACGGGTGTGAGAACGGCGTGTGCCTGCTTCCTTCGGGTACAGCCTGTCTGGACTCCGACGGGGATAACTGGACTGTGCAAGGCACCACCATCGAGTACTTCAACGGGGTCCCTGTTCCGGGGAGACATGCAACGGACTACTGCAATGATGCGTCCACGGTGACCGAGTACACCTGCGATCCCTCGCGGCACGCCATCGGGAACTCGCATCCCTGTCCGAGCGGCTGTCAGAACGGAGCTTGCCCCAGCGCCACACAATCTTCCGTCAGCTCCGCTGCCGTTTCCTCCGCGTCTTCACAGGGGGCAACCTGCGGCAATGGGCGCATCGATGCTCCTGCGGAGAATTGTGATGACGGCAATTCCAACAATGGCGACGGCTGCTCGAGCATCTGCCGCTTCGAGTGCACCGATACGGACCCCTCCAATGACCCCGGTGTGCGCGGCACGGTTCGCAGCTTCTACTGCAGTAACGGAACGCTCTCGTGCGGAGAATCCGTTCAGCAGGATTCCTGTGTTCCCGGTGCGACGGACCAGATTACCGAATATTCCTGTTCCGAGAACGCCCCCTACTACGGCGCGGTCAGCGCGTTCACGCACAGATGCAGCGGCAGCCAGCAATGCCAGAACGGCATCTGCGGCCACGGAACCGCCCAATCCTCCTCCTCCTCGGCGGCTGTCTGCGGAAACGCGCGTGTGGAAGGAAACGAGCAGTGCGATGACGGCAATGCCAACAATGGCGACGGCTGTTACAGCCCCACGGCCTCCAATCCCTGTACGGTGGAGAGCGGATGGACGTGCACGGGTTCCCCGAGTGTCTGTACCATGCAGCGCCCCACGCTCACGAGCGTCGTGATCAACGGGCAGAACGTCACCGTCATCTACAGCAAAGTATTCGATACCTGTGCCCACCTGCTGTCTGATCCGGGCTCCTCACTCGTTCACACGCAGAACGTTTTCTGTGAGATAGGAACGAACATCACCGTCACGCAGCCCCTCTCCGAAGTGCGCGTCACCGCCGGCCAGCGTGTGAAGCTCTGTCACGGTAACAATGCCAATATCTGCAGCGCCGTTGTCACCGTGACCAGCGGATCCGGCAATCCGCCCGTCTGCGGAAATGGCGTGCGCGAAGGGAATGAGCGGTGTGAAGTCGGCGTTGCCTGTCCCCAGATCACCTGCCTCGTCGCCCCCTGCCCCCAGCCGCGGTGCGACTACAGGACCTGTACCTGCATCATCTGTCCCGCCGTCTCGCCCCCCGCCTGCCCGGGCGGTGTGCTCTTTCCGCAGCTGGGAACGGATGCGAACGGCTGCGAACGTCCTCCGGTCTGCTGTGAAGGAGCGGCAAGCGGCGGCCAGTGCACGACCAACATGAGCTGTACGAACGGCCGGTGCGTCGTGGATTCGTGCACATGTACCAATCATTGCGCAGCTCCGACTCCCCCCGCCTGTCCGGGCGGCGTGCTCTTTCCACAGCTTGGCGTGGATGCGGATGGTTGTCAGCGACCGCCGGTCTGCTGCGAGGGTGCTGCCAGCGGCGGCCAGTGCACCACGAATATGAGCTGTACGAACGGCCGGTGCATCGTGGATTCGTGCACGTGCACAGGACCCGTTTCCTCGGCTTCGAGCAGCATCTCGTCTTCGAGCTCACGTTCCTCGAGTTTGGGACCGACGCACAAAGATTGTCAGGGGCCGAACGGAGACATCATCTCCGTCCCCATTGATCAACCGTGTCCCACGTTCTCCTCCAGTTCCTCCGCATCATCCGTATCTCCGGCGCACGCCAACCTGGCGATTCTGAACTTCACCGGGTTCGGCAACGTGGCCGCCGGAGCTGCAACAACGTACACGGTGTATATCACCAATGCAGGACCGGACACCGTGCCGAATGTGTATCTCGATTTCTTCTTCCCCGACGGCTTCTCCTTCATTCCCGGATCTTCCTCTGAAGCATGCACGCTGCGCAATGCGACGGGTGTTCGCTGCATTCCCGGTAACGGCACGATGGCGACGGATGCGAGTGCCACCTTTACGATCGGCGTTCAGTTCCCCGCCACCTGCGCCACCGTCGGGTACATGCAGGCGGTGCTCGACTCCCCCGATGTGATTGAGACGTTCCCGAGTAACAACCAGCAAACCCTGGTTTCGAACGTGATCTGTTCCCCAAGCTCCTCATCTTCTTCATCCTCTCTTGCCGCCGTCTGCGGCAATACTATCCGGGAGAATACGGAACCCTGCGATGATGGCAATACGGCCGGCAGCGACGGTTGTTCCTCCGCCTGTCAGGTCGAGAGCGGCTGGACGTGTTCCGATGTGTGTTCAGAGGCCTCCAGGCAGGACCACTGGTTCTCGTTCCAATCCATCTTCGCTTCCATCTTCTCGTTCTTCACGGGTGAGCCTGCGCAAGTCGCGTCCACCTGCCACAGCGTCTGCACGCGCCAGCAGAGCTCCTCGTCGAGTGTGCAGAGCTCGGCCTCTTCGCAGGGCTTCACGTTCATCCGGCTCAACCATTCCTCTGCCTCCCTGCCCCTCTCATCAAACGCGCTCTTTGGCACATCGCTCACCTCCGTGGGAGATGTAGACAGCGATGGCACGCCGGATCTCGCCGTGTTCGCCCCCGGACCGGATGATCCCGACGAAAGCGGCTTCGTCGATCCAAGCAAAGCCCACGTTTACATCCTCCACCTGACTCCACAGGGATCGGTGAAGTCCTTCGATACCATCACCTACTTTGTCTCCGACCCCATCCTCGAACGTATCTCGAACGGAGGAGGCATCACCGCTGTGGGGGACCTTGACGGGAACGGCGTCACCGACCTCGCCGTCGCAACGGAGTTCGACACGACCAACGCATCCCCGACGCTGCCGTACTACAGCGGGAAGGTCGTCGTCCTCCTGCTGCAAAAGAACTCCGCAGGAGTCGTCAGCGTAAGATCGCAGTACGCGATCTCCGCTCCGACCTACTCCCCCGCGCACTGCGGAAGCAGTAATCCCACCCAGTGCCAGGCGAACAAGGTTTCGCTCTTCGGTTCCTCCGTCGCCTATCTCGGCGGCCCCAGGCGCTCGCTTGTGATCGGCTCCGTGAACGGCGCATGGTACTCGGAACTTTCTGCCACCAGCGCCACCGCCCCGGCACAGTTGGAGGGCTCGTATGCCCATACTCCCAACCGGATGCTCTCCGTCGCCAATGCCGGAGTCCACCCATCGTCCAATGTCCATCTTTTGGCGGCACCGTCTCAGTACGGCATCGACTTCTACTACGTGAATGCCGAAGATCAGATGCAGTCGACGAGCAGAATCGTTTCAGTGGACTCAGCGATTGGCATCGGCCCCAGTGATACCGGTACGCTGGCAATGGCAGGGGACATGGATGGGAATGGCATCGACGATCTCTTTGTCAGCGGAAATTCCGGCTATCCTTCCTACCTGGGCAGGACAACGAAAATTCTGCTCCAGAAAACGGGCGGCTATCTGCAACCGAAGGCAATGGAAACCATGAGCAGCTTCACAGACGCAGGCGGCGCCACTGATACTGCCGGAGGCTTCGTTGCTGCCATAGGAGATATCGACGGCGATGGAAAACGGGATTTCGCCGTCGGGATACCGCAGAGCACAGGAGGGGGAGCCGTCTGGCTTCTGCTCTCGAAACCGGCTGCGTGATGCCCTGTTCAATCACAGAGGATGAATTTGCGCGCCCGTTCTGAAACGAGCCTGTCTCGCTGCAGTCGCGCGAGGATGCCCCCCAGCCACTGTCGGTGCCGTGCGTGGGACCAGTCCGCCGCCACTCGCCGTCCGAGCGCATCCAGACTCAACCCTGCAGGCGCGTCCCTGAGCGCCTCCACAATGCGCCCCCGGACGATGCGGTTGGGGACGAAGCGGCCAGAGATGCGGCGGCCGGGTTCACGGAGCTTCGAGCTGTGAGCTTCGAGCTGTGAGCGACGACGCTGAGATCGCTCGAAGAGTTGTTGCGTCGTTTTCATCCGACCACTCCGCGTTAACGGACAGAGACCCCATCTCGGATTCTTCTTGGTCTGCACAAGAGAACCAAAGTCCATGAGCGCCGCATGCCAGTTTCGCGCATCGTGGGGAATTGCATGCAACGTGTCATGGTGAGGAGCGCAGCGTCTCGAACCATCACGTTGCGACCCCTGAAGAGCTGCATCCAACACCTCTTCTGCGATGTGCAATACATACCGATCGTCCTTCGCCCATGTCCCATCCGGCCGTTCGGGACCCGCGAAGGTTCGATGGAGGATACGGCGGATATTCGTGTCGATGCACGGAGTCGGAATATTGAATGCGAAATTGCGGATCGCTGCTGCCGTGTAGTGACCGATCCCCTTGATGGATTCCAATGGCTTCATCTCTTTTGGAAAAACCCCGTTGAAGTCCTCCACAATCCTGCATGCCGCATCCCGGAGCCTGAGCGCGCGGCTGTTGTAGCCCATCCCGCGCCACGCAAGGATGACTTCCCGATTGGATGCTCCGGCAAGGCGCCGGAGTGTTGGAAACCGTTCCAAAAACCGTTCGTAGATCACCTTCACCCGTTCCACCTGCGTCTGCTGCAGCATGACCTCCGACACGAGAATCCGGTAGGCCCGCTCCGTGTCGTCACGCAGATCCAGGTCACGCCAGGGAAGTGTGCGCTTCTGGACGGCATACCATTGCCAGATTTCCTCTACGAAGCCGGAAATCCGCTCTTCTCTCAGCATAGTTTGAGCATAATCGATGAAGCTCCCGAATGATAATCGTGCCGGAACACCTGCCCAATTTCTCCTCCTTTCCGTGATTTACGCCGTAATTCCGTTGACGACCCTCCTCAATCTCCCTAGACTTTTCGGGCAAAAAGAAGCTAGAGTGCTTCTGATATCCCCTTTTTCCCTCCTTTGTTATGGCAGAGCAGAAGAAATTTGACCGCAGCAAGCCGCACGTGAACGTCGGCACCATCGGTCACGTCGACCACGGTAAGACCACTCTCACCGCGGCCCTCTCACTCAATTTCTCACCGGAAGGCGAGAAAAAGGGTTACGCCGACATCGATAATGCCCCCGAAGAGAAAGAGCGCGGCATTACGATCAACACCGCACACGTGGAGTACGAATCGTCCAAGCGCCACTACGCCCACGTGGACTGTCCGGGACACGCCGACTACGTGAAGAACATGATCACCGGCGCCGCCCAGATGGACGGAGCCATCCTCGTGGTCTCCGCTGCAGACGGCCCCATGCCCCAGACCCGCGAGCACATTCTTCTGGCCCGCCAGGTGAACGTGCCGTACATCGTGGTCTACCTGAACAAAGTCGATCTCGTGACGGACCCCGAGCTCATCGACCTGGTCGAGACGGAAATCCGCGAACTCCTCACCAAGTACGAATTCCCGGGTGACAAGACCCCGATCATCCGCGGCAGCGCCCTCAAGGCTCTGGAAGGTGATGCGACGCAGATCGAAAGCCTGAAGAAACTCCTCGACACCCTCGATGAGTGGATCCCGATTCCCGAGCGCCAGACCGATAAGCCGTTCCTGATGTCCGTGGAAGACGTCTTCTCCATCAAGGGACGCGGTACCGTGGCTACGGGTCGTATCGAGCAGGGCAAGGTGAAGATCAACGAAGAAGTCGAGGTTGTCGGCATCAAGCCGACCCGCAAGACCGTCGTCACGGGCGTGGAGATGTTCCACAAGCTCCTCGACGAAGGTCTCGCCGGAGACAACGTGGGTCTGCTCCTGCGCGGTATTGAGCGCGAGGATATCGAGCGCGGCCAGGTGCTGGCCAAGCCGGGTTCCATCACCCCGCACACCAAATTCGATGCCGAAGTCTACGTCCTGACGAAGGAGGAAGGCGGTCGCCACACACCCTTCTTCAAGGGGTACAAGCCGCAATTCTACCTCCGCACCACGGACGTGACCGGTGCGGTCGAGTTGCCGGAAAATGTGGAAATGGTCATGCCGGGCGACCACGTGAAATTCGTCGTCACGCTGGGTGCACCGATCGCCCTGACTGACGGAACGCGCTTCGCCATCCGCGAAGGCGGCCGCACAGTCGGTTCAGGTGTGGTGACCAAGATCGTTGAATAAGCAAACAAGCCCGTAGCCGGGGTTCGCGAACCCCGGCTACGGTTTCTCTCTACTCTGTTCTTTCTCCCCTCCTCTCCCATGGCTCCCCTGAAGAAGGCTCCGCTCAAGAAATCCGCTCCTGCGAAGAAGGATGCTCCAAAAGCTCCGGCAGCGCATAAGAAGCCGGATGCCCCGAAGAAGGAAGCCGTGGCTGTTGCCGAAAAGAAAACCGCCCCCGCATCCGCTCCAAAGAAGGCCGCCGAGGGTAAAACCGCCCCGTCGATCCGCATCCGTTTAAGCGCCTTCGATCATACGGTATTGGACGAGGCCGCCGCCAAGATCATCGATACCGCTTCGCGTTCCGGCGCCGTGATCCACGGTCCGATCCCCCTCCCCACCAAGATCCGCAAGTTCACCGTGAACCGCTCGACCTTCGTGCACAAGGACGCGCGCGATCAGTTCGAGATGCGCACGCACCGCCGTCTGATCGACCTCAAAGAGACAACCTTCAAGACGATGGAGAGCCTGCAGAGCTTGAGCCTGCCCTCCGGCGTCGATATCGAGATCAAAATGGGCTGAGCTTAGCTTCTTAGGTTGCCCGCCCGTACCGAACAGTACGTTCGGACGGGTAGCTTCTTAGCTTGTTAGGTAACTACTAAGAAGCTAATAAGCTTATTCATCACTTCCATTTCTTCACTTTGAGGCCGGCTTCGGCTGCCGCCTGCTCCGCCTCCTGTTTGCTTGCTCCCGAACCACGGGCCACTTCTTCGTCTCCAAGAAACACCGCAGACGTGAATTCCTTGTCATGGTCCGGCCCGCTCTCCGCAACGACCTCGTAGTGGGGCGTCACGGCATTGAGCTCCTGCGCCTTCTCCTGGAACACGCTCTTGAAGTCCCGATGCTTGCCGGCCTTGAGCAGCTCGCCCAGACGGGTGAGGATGTGGTCAAAGCAGAACGTGCGGGCCGTCTCGAACCCCTGATCGAGAAAAATCCCCCCGATCAGCGCCTCGAGCGCATTGGCAAGCGTGGATTCCTTGTCACGGCCGCCGCTCGCCTCTTCTCCGCGGCTCATGAAGAGGTAGTCCCCCAATTTAAGCTCCCGCGCAACGGAGGCCAGCTGCTTGCCGTTGACGAGTGCGGCGCGCCAGTTGGTCAGCTCGCCCTCGCTCTTGCTCTCGAACGAAAACAGGTACTCGGTGGCCACGAGCTCGAGGACGGCATCCCCGAGAAACTCCATCCGCTCGTTGTGCTTGTGAATATGGGCCTTGCCCGTGGCGCTGCGGTGCGTAAGCGCCTGTGCGAGCAGGTCTTTGTCCTTGAAGGAAAGGTGGAGCGATTTCTCGAGGAGACTTATGGGCTGTGGCGGCATGACGGAGAGAGTGTATGGGAAGGATGGGAGGAACGAAAGTGACGATCAAAGAAGGGATCCGGGAATAGGGAATCGGACTTAGGGTGTATTACACGTGCTTCCTTTGTCACGACCTCTTCGAAAAAATTCCGAAGTCCGAATTCCCATTCCCGATTCCCTAACCCTGCGCAATGGCATTCAGAACCCCATTCACGAACTTGCCGCTCTCGGCGGTGCCGTACTCCTTTGCGATCTCAATGGCCTCGTTCATCACGACAGCCGGAGGTGCCTCTTTGAGAAAGAGAAGCTCGTAGGCGCCCACGAACAGGACACAGCGCGAAATGGGATCCATGCGTTCCAGCGTCCAGCCGGGAGCATGCACGGCCACGGCACTTTTCAGCTCCTCTTCCTTCTCGGCAATGCCGAGGAGAAGTTGCTCTGCAAACGGCCGATCCATCTCGCCCAATTCACCCGCATTCCGCTCCAGTGCCTCCGTCTCATCACAGGGACGACGCTCGCGCTCGAAGAGAGTCTGCATAACGGCAATCCGGGAGAGGTGACGGCGTCGGGCCATGGAAGAGCGGAAAGAGCGAAGGCGTTTTAAGCCTTGATCCGTGTGATGCCCTTCAGGGCCTTCGCCGCCTTCTTCTTCGGGGCGGCCAGAGAACCGTACGGGGAACGTTGCTTGTTCAAAAGCTTACGGATGCGCTTCTGCACGTAGATGGAATGCTGCCGTCTGCCGCGGCTTTTCTCGCGCCGTTTCTTGGGTGTAGGACGTTTGGACATACCGGCCTAGGGTAGAGGAGAACAAAGGGTGGTGCAAAGAAAAATGCAGGGAAACGTGTGTTTCGGGAATAGGGAATTAGGGAACTCGGGGGCTCAGGAAGGAGGCATACGAAAAAAACCTGGTTCCCTAGTTCCCTCATCCCTAGTTCCCTATCGTCGGTTACCCGAGAGCGCGAGCATGAAACGGAGGATATACAGGAACAGATTGAAAATATCGAGGTAGAGGCTCAAGGCCAGCAAGAAAGGATTGGCGCCGAGGCGACCGAGGGCCTGCACGCGCTGTACGTCATAGGCGGTGAATGCCGCGAAGAGCACCACCCCGATGCCCGAGATCACCACTTCTGCCCCGCCGGTGCGAAGTTGAGGGACGAAGAGTTGGAGGAGCGCGATCACGATGAGCCCGATCAACCCCATGAAGAGCATCCTCCCCATTCCCGACAGATCCGCCTTTGTCGTAAGTGCGAAGACCGCGGAGCCCGCCGCCATGAAGATCGTGGCGAGCGATGCATTGAGCAGAATGGATGCACCGTTCACATACCCCACAAGCACGTAGAGAATGTACGGCGTCACCGTGAGACCGGAGAGCAGGGGGAATATCGCGAACAGGATCATGTTGAGAGGCGATGAGCGCACCCACATCCCTGAAGTAAAGATCAGAATGAGCTCGGCAATAAGAAACACGATCTGCACCCCCGAACCGACCAGAATCCGCGCATAGGCAAGCCCCAGAAAGATCCCCACAGCCGTCAGAGCGAGGGCGAGGGCGAAGAGGCCGTACACCTTGGCTTCGGAGGAGGAATCGAGGACGACCGGCCGACTGCGGATGGAGGTGAATGCCATAGATCCCCATGATAGAGAGGGGGCGGAGGAATGCAATTGCGCTGACTGAAGCCTCGTACAGGCAACCTGTCTTCGCCGTAGCCACAGCACACGATTTCTGGTACAATACATGGATTTATGCGAAAGCTCTTCATTGCCCTCTCCGCAGTCGGCGCCGCCCTGCTCCCACAGGCCGCACTTGCGGCCTCGAACCCGAATCCGGCCATCATCCAGACGTGCGTCGTGCCCGGGATTTCCTGCCTCGGAGGCGATCTGGCCTCCTACATCAACTCCACGATTCTGGACGGGGCGCGCTTCGCCTTCACGGGACTGCTGTTCGGCGCCATCCTCTACTACGGCATCAAACTCCTCGTCATGCCCGAAAGTGACTCCGCCGTCACCGAAACGAAGCAGGCCTTTGAGTACGCGATATTCGGCACCATCCTCATGCTCGGTGCCGGGCTGATCGCCGGGAGCTTCGTGACAGGCGGCGTGGTGAACCCTGCGGGGTTGAATACGGTCCTCGACACCGTCGTGACCTTCATGAAGGCGCTCGTGGCAACCGCCCTGCTCGTCAATATCACCATTCAGGGATTTAACATGATCATGGCAACGGACGAGGGCGGAGTCACCAAGGCACGCACGAAATTCCTCCATGGAGTCTACGGGGCGGCAATCGTCCTGCTTGCGTCGCCCATCGTGAACATGCTGTACGACAAAAATGCTTCCGCCGGGGAAATCGAGCTCAAGGGGATCGCCAATTACGTCATTACCATCTTCGGCCTGCTTGCCGTGGTCGCCCTGATCGTGAGCGGCATCCTGCTCGTGATCTCGGTGGACGAGAGCTTCAAGGACCGGGCGAAGAAACTGGCAACCGCCAGCCTTGTTGCGCTGATCGTGGTGATTTCCGCCGGTGCGCTGATCAACTTCTTCATTATCACAGGATGATGCCACGCCAAGCACTTCGCTGGCTTTTGACTCTGGGTCTCTGGACGGTTCCGGTCGCCGCCTGCGCCTTCTTTGAGGACACGATTCAGCATGTGGGCGGAGCCCTGCCCAACGCCATCGGATCGACCGAGTTCGGCGGCATCTTCCAGACGATCATCGAATCCTTCGTCGGCGTCGCCACGATCGTCGGCATCTTCATGATCGTCCGTGCGGGCCTGGCTCTGACCGTCAGTCAGGATGAAGGGCAATTCGAAAAGACGAAGAAATCGATCATCGCTGTTTCCGTCGCGCTCATCATCATCAACTTAGCCCCGCGCGTCGCCGAGGCCTTTTTGGCCTACCAGGGCGGCGGCGCAGGCATCCTCGACACGGAAATCCGCGGCTTACTGAGCTTCTTCGAGACCGTGGCAGCCATCACGGCCGTCATCTTCCTCATTGTGAGCGGTATCCGCGCCGTGATCAGTTACGGGGGAGAAGACGGGACCGCTCATTTGAAACGCGCGATCTTCGGCATCGGCGCGGGCATCCTGCTCATTGCTGCGAAACTGCTGATCCTGAATGCAGTCGTGGTGGAGCGCACTCCCAGCGGCATTCTCTCCATCATCTCCAAATTCATGCAGGTACTGCTCGGGTTCGGAGCCTTCGTCGCCACCATCGTGCTCATCTGGGCGGGACTGCTGATGATCGTGAATCTGGGCAAGGACGAGCAGTACACACGGGCGAAAAACCTCGTCGTCCGCGTTGCATTGGGGCTCATTGTGATCCTCGTGAGTTTTGCCCTTGTACGTTTCGTGATCGAGTAGGGCGCACACACATTCGGGAACGGGACAAAACGAGTGACAGCACCGGATCAGACAGCTTCATCTATGGCCTGGTACCCGCGTCGGGCTTGTACCTGGGCTCGCAGGGCATCCCATGCATCGTATTGTTCCGAAGCACCCGAAGCGTCGGGCTGCCCCGCCAGATCGCTCTGCCGTTGGTCCAATGCATCCAGGATCTGCGCGACAACTGTTTCGGAATAGCCCTCCAGCCGCGCAGCAACCGCTTCCGCGTCGGGCAGAGCAGAAAGCTCCTCCAGTTTCTGCTGAATATCGGGGGAAATGCGCAGTGTGTCCGATGGCATGCAATGAGGGGAAAGGAGTGTTGGCATTGTCGCGGTCTGCCGTCCTGCGTCAAGAAAAAACCGCGGATCGACGACCTTCGTTCCGAAACTACCTCCTCAGACATTCCACGCCTTCTGCAGATACTCCTGAACGCAGCGGTTCGCGTTGAAGTACCCGAGGAGCCCGATGGCGCGCTTCATGCGGCGGATCCAGCGCGCACGCCCGGCATAGTAGTACTCGGGGATGATCTGATACATAAGCTCGGTGTAGATATCCTCCGCATCGATCGAACGCGCCGTATCGTCCGAAGCGGCCTGCACGAGCGGCCCGATCCTCCATCCGGCTTCCGGATCGCGCTCGTAGCCCTCGATCCACCAGCCATCGAGCGTGGAGAAGTTGAGCACGCCGTTGAGGCACGCCTTCATGCCGGAGGTCCCCGATGCTTCATGCAGGCGCATGGGAGTATTGAGCCAGACATCCGCTCCCTGCACGAGAAGTCTGGCGAGATCGGGATTGTAATTCTCGAGGTAGGCAATCTTCACTTTGTCCTTGAGTGCACGGGATCGCTCCACCATGCGCTGGATCACCCCCTGCGCAAACGCATCGAATGGGTGGGCGTTGCCCGAGTGCACGATCTGCACCCGCCCATGACACACATCCGCCAGACGCTCGAGATTGCTGTACAGAAGCTCCGGCTGCTTGTACGAAACAACCCGGCGCGCGCTCGCGATCGTCAGAATTTCCGGATCGAATGCAAGGCCCGTCCGCCGGTTCACCTCTGCCATCAGGCGCATCTTGGCCGACTGATGGGCCTGCCATAATTCGCCGTCTTCGAAATCGCGGCAGGTGGATGCGAGAAGGGAAGGATCCTCTCTCCAGCCCTTGCTCCTGCGATCGAAGAGCGCCTGCATCTCGGGGCTGGACCACGTGAGGTGATGGACGCCGTTGGTGATGGCATCGATCGATACTCCCGGGAACATGCGTCGCGACACCTCGGCATGAATGCGCGATACGCCGCAGGTGAAGCGGCTCATCGTCATAGCGAGCTTCGTCATCGAAAGTGCGTTCTCCCCGGCGATCTTGCGGATGTGCCACGGAAGGTTGTCGCCCGCAATATGCTGCGCAAGGTCATACGGAAACACGTCGTGTCCGGCCTCGATGGGCGTGTGCGTGGTGAAGGCGCAGGACCGCCGAACATCCTCATCCTTCCACTGCCGCTCACGGAGAAGCTCGAGCGTGAGGAATGCCGCATGGCCCTCGTTCATGTGGTATGTGCCGATGTCGGCGTAACCAAGGGCGCGCAACATGCGAACCCCGCCGATGCCCAGCACCAGCTCCTGCCGGATGCGCATGGCCTGGTCGCCACCATAGAGCCTGTGCGTGATGCGATGCACCTCGGGCGGGTTTTCGGGCAGGCTGGTATCGAGAAAGATCACCGGAACCGTCCCCTTTGCGCCTTTGAGATCCAGCTTCCATGCACCCACGACCACCGGCTGTCCCTCAATGGTCACCGTGACGCGCTCGGGAAGACGCTTGAGGTATGCCGCCTGATCCCATTCGATTTCCTCGTATCGCTGGGAACCATCCGGATTGAGGGTCTGCCGAAGGTAGCCGTGCTTCCAGCAACCGGTCACGCACACGGCGTTCACTCCCATGTCCGCGCAGGACTGCATCAGATCCGCCGTGAGAATGCCGAGTCCCCCTGCATAGGTGGGAATGGCACTCTTGAGGCCGATTTCCATCGAGAAGTAGGCGACGGTGAGGGGTGTTTGAGACATGTGTGGATTATGTATTATTATACAATATTATTGATTTATATGGAAGCTCTCCCCTGACCGTTGCGAACAGACCTCAATTGGCTGTCATGCGATCCAGACGGTCAAACACTGCAGGATCAATCCCCTCCTCCCCTCCCATCACGCAAAGGTACACCCGTCTTCCGATCTGGTCGGTATGGAAACAGATATAGAGCGTGACATCCACATTCGTTAATTCATGATCAGCAATCTTCGGATGCGAACCATTCGGCAGAAACACCCTTTCCAGTTCTGGATTCAAATCTCTCAGGACATAGCGGACGCGTCCAAGAAGTTGCTTGAAATCGTCATCCTCAATTTCCTGCAGCCACACAGGTCTCCTCTGGCCATCCTCGCAGAACAGCATTTCATCCTTGCACGTATCTGCAAGATCAGCGGGCCGCATTTCTCCGAGACATATTTTCATGACAGGAGCGGTCGACCATAGGACAAACGGACAACCTTTGTCAAAGAAACTGAACAAAGGTTTCCAAGACTGAAGACTGTGACGGTATTCTTTTCTCCTCTATTCTATCAATGATGACATCACTCGATCCTCACCCGACTTCGCTCCTCGCCGACACTCGGAGCTCCGCCGGGCAAGCATCTTCCACTCTCTCCTTTTCATGACTTCTCTGGATCCTCATATTTTTAGAGCTTATGACATCCGGGGAAAAGTCCCCGCGCAGATGAATGAAGAGGTCTACCGCCTGATCGGGCAGGCCTTCGGTTCCATCGTGCGGGAGCTCTACACGATCGAACGCCCCAGGCTTGTCGTCGGACGCGACATGCGCCCCCACAGCGCCGCGCTGGAAAATGCACTCATCGAAGGCCTGCTCTCGACCGGCTGCGAAATTCTGGATATCGGCATGACGCCCAGCCCCGTGAACTACTTCGTGATCTGCAACCAAAAGTTGGACGGGGGGCTGCAGGTGACCGCGAGCCACAACCCGACGGAGGATAACGGCATCAAGCTGCAGATCCGCGACGCCGTCGCATTCGCGGGGGACGATATCCAGACGCTGTTCAAAAGGATTCAGTCCGGTGCGTTCCTGACTGGCAAGGGATCGGTGCATCCTCTCGACGGAGTCAGCCCGTACTTAGACTGGATCGCGAAGCAATTCGGCCGGTGCGCCGACGGGGCGAAGGTCGTGATCGACACGGGCAACGGCACCTCGGGACCCGTGATGATGGAAGCGCTCAAACGCATCGGAGCGAAAGTCACCGGGCTCTATCTGGAACCGGACGGGACCTTCCCCAACCATCCCGCGGACCCCAGCAAGCGGTCAACGCTTCAGGAGCTGCAGAAGAGAGTGAAAGCGGAAAAAGCGGACATCGGCTTCGCCCTCGATGGCGACGGAGACCGGCTGGGTGTGGTGGATGAAACAGGGAACATCCTCAGCTGCGACCAGACGCTGCTCTTTCTGGCCGAGGATTATCTGAAGCGCTTTCCCGGCAAGCCCGTGGTCTTCACGACCAGCATGTCCTCGACACTGGAAACGGAAATCGCCAAATGGGGCGGCCAGCCCGTCATGTGCAAAGTCGGCCATTCGTTCGTGGAACACGAAATGCAGAAACTCGGCTCCCCTCTCGGGGGCGAGCAGTCGGGACACTTCTTTCTGGAAGATCTCGCCCACGGGTACGACGATGCCCTGATCGTGGCACTGCAGGTGCTCAAAATTCTCAAGCGCGGAACGGAAACCCTCTCGCAGCGCCTGGCACACTATCCCAAGGTGTACGTGGCGCAGGAACTGCGCCCTACCTGCCCCGATGACCGCAAATTCCAGATCATCGAGAGCATCACCGGATTTTTTCAGAAGAGCTACCCGGTGAATACGATGGATGGCGCGCGCATCGATTTCGGCGACGGCGCGTGGTCCAACATCCGGGCGAGCAACACCAGTCCCAAGATCTCCATCTGCATCGAAGCGCGCTCTGCCGAGAAGCTGGCGGAAATCGAGAAGCTCATTCTCGAGCACCTGAAGACGTATCCAGAGATCAGCCTGAAAGAATGAGCCTTCTGCTTGCACCGCTTTTCAGGCGGCATAGGATGCGTGCTCTATGCCTTCGCTGTGCATCGAGCCCATCCCACTGGCGGAAGCGTTGCGGAATGAAAGGGGGCGCAATGAGGAAATCCTTGAAACAACACGCGTAGCAATCGCTGCACTGCATATCGCAGACCTGCAGTGGGGCACGGCGCACGCTCTGCAGTGCGCACTCTGGGTGAGAGTCCCATCCGAGGCGATGGCATCCCTGCAGCAATTCCTGGATGAGCACGATATGCGCTATGAGGTCTTTGAATGAACGACGGCAGAGCCTGTGCTTCGAACGACGGAATCACGACACAGCGACTTGCCTTGCCCTATCGATCAAAAAATGCGAAGCCCGCCGCAGACCCGAGTGTCGTCAAGGGGCGAAGGCGGGTGCTCCACCCCTTCCTATGTGCTACAGTACAAACGATGTGGCCATTTCGTCGTCGCAAGGATGAGGAAAAAAAAGGCAACCGCCTGATCAAGCGGCTCGTCGTCGGGCTGATCATCGGCGGCGCCATCGGCTCGATCGTGGGGAGCAAAGTGCTCGACAAACACCGTCGCGAGCACGGGGTGGAGAAGGACGACGAAAGGTAAGGTGAAGGTTAAGGTTTAAGGATAAGGTTGATGTCTACTGCGCAAGCTGACATGCACCAGATTTCTCGATTTCCTTCTCCCTCAACCTTCTACCTAAACCCTATTCTTCGAGCTCCCCCACCAGGCTCCTCTCCATCAATTCGCGCAGCCTGTGTCCGTTCGTCGTCTGCGTCAGCGCCCACATCAGTTTGACGAGTGCGCACTCGAACGTCATATCCTTGCCCGAGATCACGCCGAACTGCTCCAGCGTCGTCTGTTTGCGGAACCGGTGCAGATCGATCTTTCCCCGGATCGTCTGGGATGTCATGAGAATGGGTACCCCCTGCGCCGTCACCCGCCGGAGCCACGGGAAAAGCCACTCCGGGAGCATCCCCGGACCGTACGCGCGCATAACGATGCCGTGCGGCTTGGTCGAGAGGATGGCATCGAGAAACGCCGGCTCAATGCCGGGATGCAGCGTGACAGCCGCCACGTGGGAATCGAATGTCGGGCGGCAGAGGAGCTGACGCTTGCGCCGGACAGCGCGATGCTCACCCAGATGCACACCCTCGTTGAATTCCGCCAGCGGCGGGATGCGCGTGGTATCGAATGTCTGCAGGAGCGACTGGTCCACCTTCTTGGACCGGCAGCCACGCAGCACCCTCGGGCCCAGGACAACGCACACCTCGGCGATATCCAGCTGCGCGGCGCGGATGGCGTACACCAGATTCATCCGACCGTCGCCGGAAATATCATTGATGGGAAGCAGCGCGCCCGTCAGAATCACCGGCTTGCTCAGACCCTGCAGGGCGAAACCGAGCGCCGCCGCCGTGTAACTCATGGTGTTCGTGCCGTGCACGACCACGAATCCCTCGAATTCGTCGTAGTACCGTTCGATCGTCTGGGCGATCTCGACCCAATCCTTTTGTGTGACCTCGGAGGACCCGACATTGTTCAGCGAGTGAAGAACCCTGCGTCTCGCCCTTCGCTGCGGCTCGGGCTTGAACGCAGGGCATCCCTCGCTACTCGAGATCGAACAGCTTGAGCTGAATTTCCTGTGGCTTCCTCCCCTGTTTCTCGATGTAGCGTTCGATGGTTTCT